>JBKJMC010000199.1:0-3168 GCA_046596615.1 Ilumatobacteraceae bacterium
TAAACTTTTCGGCAGGATAAACCGTGGCTGGTTAGCGGCTAGGGCGCTTAAAGTTCAACGCAGTGTCGATCAACAAACGGGTGCCGTAGGCGGTCATTCCCTTTTGCAACCAACCGCTGTCGGTCTCGCTCCACATCGGGCCGGCGATGTCGACGTGCGCCCACGGCGTGGTGCCAACAAACTCTTCCAAGAACAGCGCAGCGGTAATCGCGCCAGCCTCGCCGCCGACATTTTTCATGTCGGCAACATAGCTGTCGAGCGCCGTGCGGTATTCACGCTCGAGCGGCATCTGCCACAACTTGTCAGAAGTGCGCTCGGCGGACGCAAGCAATTGATCAACCATCTTCTGGTTGTTGCCCAACACCCCCGCCATGCCACTGCCCAGCGCGTTCGCCATCGCCCCGGTGAGCGTGCAGATATCGATGATCGCGTCTGGTTTCTGCTCGACAGCAAGCGACAGGCCGTCGGCCAAAATCAAGCGGCCCTCGGCGTCGGTGTTGTGAATCTCGACGGTCTTGCCGTTGCGCATCGTGAGCACATCGCCCATCGCTAACGCGCTTCCCGACGGCAGGTTGTCTGTGCACATCATGTAACCCGTCACTTGGTTCGTGCAACCAAGCGCCCTGAGCGTGCTCATCGACGCAAGTACCGCGGCCGCGCCGCTCATGTCACCCTTCATCATCGCGTGTGATGGATTAGATGGCTTCAGCGAAATACCACCCGAGTCATACATCACGCCCTTGCCGACTAGCACCAGGTGTGGCTTGCCCTTCGAAGCGGCCGGCTTGTACTTGAGGCGCACCATCCGCGGCGGCTCAACGCTGCCGCGGTTCACGCCGATGATCCCGCCGCATCCCATCGCCAACAGCTGATCCTTGTTGAACACTTCGACTTTTAATCCTGTCGCGCCGGCAATCTCGACTGCCTTGTTGGCGAACATCGTCGCCGTCAGGTGCGCCGGCGGAGTGTTTGCAAAATCCCGCGCCGTGTTGGTGGCGTTGGCAATGATCTGTCCGCGCTTGACCCCTGCTGCGGTCGCCACGCCAGCGCCAGCAAGTGTGACGGTCGCCAGTTTCGCAACTTTCTTATCGACCGTCTTTAAGTCCGTGTAGCGGTGCGTCGCCAGCGACATTCCCTCTACAACAACCTGCGCCGCAACCTTGCGATCGATGCGACCGATGTTGGCGAGATTCGTGTGCAGCGAATCGAAGCCGGCGGCGGCGCGAGCCAGCGAGGCCGCGGCCTTGCGCAGCGACGATGCATTAATTTTCGAGAGTTCGCCAACGCCGACCAAAATCTGCGCGGCACCCTTGTCCTGTGCGATTACATACGTCTCGCCGACCTTGCCCGTGAACTTGAGAGCCTCCAAAGTCTTGCGCGAGAGCGACACGCCCTTTGGCAGCGCCCCATCGCTTGTTACCGCCACTCCGACCGCGCCAACATTGGCCGGGATCTTTGCGTCCACTAGAAAATTGATCGACATAACTAACTCGCTTTCGTAGTCTCGGTTCCTATTTCACATCTTTAACAGATAGCGACTCGCCGTCTTGCCAGCGCGCCAGGGTCCACAACAAATCCGACAATCGATTGAGGTACGGGCCGGCCTGCGATGGCGACGGCGCAGCGGCAATCGCGTGACGCTCTGCCCTTCGCGCCACGGTGCGCCCGACATCCAACAATGCCGCGACCTTGTTTTGCCCCGGCACAACAAAGTCGGTTGGCGGCTCGAAGCGTTCGTCGAGCGAGTCGATCATGTGCTCGAGCTTCTCAACCATCGGCGCCGTCACGCGCGTCTTTTCATCCACCAATTTGTGGCGGTTCGACGGCAGCGTCGCCAGTTCGGCCATCAGCACCCACAGGTCGCGACAAATGTGCACGAGCATGTCGTCGAGTTCGGTGCCCTTGCCAGCCTCGGCGCGCGCCAAACCCAGAATGGCCTGGGCCTCGTCGACCGCTCCGTAAGCCCGCGGCAACTCCGAATCCTTGCCGACCCTGCCCCCGAACAACAGTCCCGTTGTGCCGTCGTCGCCGGCACGGGTGTACACCTTTTCGCGGGTCATAACGGGTTCCACGCTACAAGCCGGGGCTTCAACTTTATCGCACGGCGAGATTGTAAAAATTTACTTGGGGGCCAGACGCGCCAATCAGCGTGATCTTTATTCGGCACCTCCCATTTTTGAGAAATCTAATGCTCGTACCACTTTTCACCACCGAACAGACCGCACTTGAATTGGCGGTGACGGCGACAACCACCCGCCCGAAGGTTGACGTGTCAATTACTAGCCGGCGAGTCAGGGCCAGGTTCGTGATCGTGTTTCGAGCACGAAAGATTGGTGCTATTAGCGATCTCGTTTCGCCAAACGTGGTTCCCGCAGCATTGGTGGCCGCGGCTCGCCAGAAATAGGTTTGGCCAGGAGTTAGCCCAGCGATTCTCGACGCAAATGACGCATTTGTACTGCCACTAAAAACACCGGCCTCCACCGTTCCAGACAATACCGAGAAGTCAGAAACCGTCGAGTACTGGAAGAATGCTTTCGAATCGACCAGTTGCGGGTTGAAGTCGCCACTAACCGTCGCCGCATCGGACGAAACCGCAGTGGCGAGCCCCGAAGTTACGAGAGGCGCCGCCCCTAGGGTGCGAAACGACTTAATCTCGCCCGACTTCGTGCCGACAAGATTTGTGGCGTTGGCGCGAAAATAATAAGTGCTGCCAGGGATTAGCGAAGTTATTGCAGCGCTCACCGCGGTTGTCAATGCACCCGTTACAACTTGCGCCGCCACAGTCTTGGAGTCGCCAGGAAGATCGGGTTGCAGGCCATACGTAAACGATGTTGTCGCCGCCATATAACTACTTCCGGCGCCGCCATTAAGAGTGGCGCTCGATACGCCGACCCCCTTTGGGTCGACGGTTGTCGCGGTCGGAAGTGCCGAGACATTGGCGAGTTCAAACGCGCGCTTAACCAACGCGGGAAACGCTCCGGGGGCGAAACCGGTCATTGATGGTGATGACGATTCGAAACAGGGCCCCGATGCGGCCGAATTGATGCCGATAAGCACGACCTCGCTGCCAACCTGGGTAATAACAGGACCGCCACTGTCGCCGAAGCAGATTCCGCTCGTGCTGGTTTGGTCCGCGAAAAATTCTCCGATCCATCCCATCGCATTTTG
>JBKJMC010000269.1:0-2733 GCA_046596615.1 Ilumatobacteraceae bacterium
CGAACGGCGCCTTCCCACAGCGACAAGAATCCGACACCAAATGCCGCTGGCGGAATTACCCGGCTTGCAAAATTATCGGTTGGCATTTTCAGCGGTCTTCCAAACCACGAACCGTGTCGGCGGCAACATGGCCGGCGCCGGTACCCCGCAGGGCCTCGCGCACCGCCGTGATTCCACTAAAGAACTCTTCGGCGTTGCGAGTGTCCTCGCCGCGATTCGCGCCCAACTTAACGTCAACGATCTTGGTGATTCGGCCTGGGCGCGGCGACATCACGACTACGCGATTCGAGAGGTACACGGCCTCGGGTATCGAGTGCGTGACGAATACGACCGTCGTCGAAGTCTCGGCGCAGATGCGCAGTAATTCGCCCTGCATGTATTCGCGTGTCATCTCGTCGAGCGCACCAAACGGCTCATCCATCAGCAAGAGTTGCGGGTGCGCGGCCAATGCCCGAGCGATGGCGATGCGCTGCTGCATGCCACCAGACAGTTGCCATGGGTACAGCTCTGCAAACTCTGGCAGCTTTACAAGTTCGAGCATCTGCTTGGCGCGATCAGCACGCTTGGCCTTGTCCCAACCCTTGAGCTCTAGCGGAAGTTCAATATTCTTCGCGACGTTGCGCCAGTCGAACAACCCTGCCTGCTGAAATGCCATTCCGTAGTCCTGATCTTGTCGCGCCTGCGCAGAAGACTTGCCGTTGACCGCAATCGCACCAGCCGTTGGCTCGAGCAAGTTTGCAATCAAACGCAGCAACGTCGACTTACCGCACCCTGACGGGCCGATCAAGGAGACGAACTCGCCTGGCTGCACGATAAGTGAGACATCCACGACAGCGTCTACCTGCTTGGGGGTGCCCTCGTTAAAAATCTTGATCACGCCAGAAAGTTCAACCGCGCTCATACCCTCGTCTCCTTTGGTCTATTTCTCATCAACATCACATCCGCAGCGGCCACAATCGCGGCCATCACAAGCCCCAGTGCGGCCGCGCCAAACACCGCGGTAAATACTTTGGCGGGGTCAGCCGTGGCCTCGCGCGCATACTCAATTACGAGTCGCCCGATGCCGCCCTTAAGCCCGGTCGAAATCTCTGCAACCACGACGCCAATCACCGAGCCGGAAGCAGCGAGTCTGAACGCCGGCACCATAAAGGGCACCGCTGCGGGGAAACGCAATTTGAAGAGTGTCTGGCGCCAAGAAGCGGCGTAACTATTCATCAACTCAAGCGACGACGACGGCACCGACGTTAGCCCCTTAAGCGTGCCCACCGAAACGGGGAAGAACGCTAAGAACGCGCCAAGTACAGCGGCCGAAAGCCACCGCGGCCACTCAAAGCCGGCAATGTGCAGCTTGCCGCCCCAACTAACAACTAGCGGCGCGAGCGCAATCAACGGCACCGTCTGCGACAGCACCAGGTACGGAAGCAACCCGCGCTCGACGATTCGATAGCGAGCCATTAATACAGCGAGTCCGATTCCGACGCTCGCCCCGAGAATAAACCCGGCCGAAGATAGCCGCAACGAGAACCAAGCCCCCGCCAGAACGACGCTCCAGACCTTGCGATCCGACCCGCGAAGCTCTGGCCTGCCGTAGCGACTGAGCATGTCCCAAACGTGCGGCATCGCGTGATAATTGGCGCGCGGCAAAATGCGCACTCCAAGGAATTGGCCGCCGTCTTGCGGGCCGACGAGTTTGTAGAACTCCCATAGGCCGACAATTAGCGCCAGCGATAGCAAGAACATCGCGGCTCGCAAGGCGCTTCGCCGCAACGAAAAAATCATTCTTTGGCTTTTGCGTTGTCGACAAACTTCGGCAAAATGTCTGTGGCGTAGGCCTCGAGTGTTTGCTCTTTGCCGTCGTGTTGTAGATAGATCGCGAATTGATCGACGCCGAGATCTTGGAGCTGCCTGAGGCGGCCAATATGCTCGGACGCCTCGCCGAGAATACAAAATCTGTCGACAATCTCGTCGGGCACAAACGTCGTGTGCGTGTTACCCGCCTGGCCGTGTTGACTGTAGTCGTAACCCTGGCGACCCTTGATGTAGTCGGTGAGCGCCTTGGGTACCGCGCTGTTTTCGCCGTAGCGCTCGACAATGTCGGCGACGTGATTGCCGACCATGCCACCAAACCAGCGGCACTGCTCGCGCATGTGCCTCATGTCGGTGCCGACATATGCGGGCGCGGCAACGCAGATCTTGACGCTCTTGGGGTCGCGGCCAGCATCTTCGGCTGCTTTGCGCACCGCCGCAATTGTCCATTCGGCGATGCTCGGGTCGGCGAGTTGCAAAATGAAACCGTCTGCGACCTCGCCGGTAAGTTGCAGCGCCTTTGGACCGTACGCGGCGACCCAGATTTCGAGTTCGCTGCCCCCCGCCCATGGAAATTGAATTGTCGAACCGTTGTATTCGACGCCGCGCCCGTTACCCAGTTCGCGAATCACGTGAATGCTTTCGCGCAGTGTTGCCAGCGTTGTTGGTTTGCCTTTGGTCACGCGAACGGCCGAGTCGCCGCGGCCGATGCCGCAAACTGTGCGGTTGCCATACATCTCATTGAGCGTGGCGAACACGCTCGCAGTTACAGTCCAGTCGCGCGTCGCCGGGTTCGTCACCATCGGCCCGACAACTATGTTTTTCGTTTCCGCCAAGATCGCGCTGTAGATGACGTACGGCTCTTCCCACAAGATGTGGCTGTCGAACGTCCAAACGTGTGAAAACCCGAGTTCGTCAGCCTTCTTG
>JBKJMC010000296.1:0-4260 GCA_046596615.1 Ilumatobacteraceae bacterium
CCAAGCAGCGCCTGCTCGATGCCGGGTTGCCCATGCTCCTCGAGCATGGCTACAACGATCTTGGCATTCAGGCCCTGCTTGCGGCAACGGAAACCCAGAAGGGATCCTTCTACCACCACTTCCGGGACAAGGAGGACTTCGCGCTTCAGGTAGTCGACCAGTACATGCGCAATGTCCATGACGGCCTCGACGTCTGTCTCGGAGACGCAACCCACCCGCCGCTCGAGCGGGTTCGCCGGTTCTTCGAGATGACACAGAAGAGTTACCGCAACGAGGGCTACATGGGCTGCCTATTGGGCGGTCTCGGTCAGGAGTTGTCCGCAGTAAATGCGGTATTCCGACACAAAATAGAGGGATGCTTTACCGAAATGTCGAAACGACTCGCGGAGTGTCTGGAAATGGCTCGCACACGTGGCGAGATCCCGCCCGATTCGGATAGGCGACGTATGGCGAGCCTGCTAATTGATTGCTGGGAAGGTGCTGCTCTGCGCAGTCGACTGCGAGGAAACGCCGCGCCACTGACCGCGATGCTCGATTTTTATTTTAAGTCGGCCGTCGGCCACTGAGACTCCGCCGGTTATCCCATCTGCGCTTGCAGGCGCGAGTCGAGAGCCTCAAGAAACTGTTCGGTCGTCAGCCACGGCTCTTCCGGCCCAATCAGCAGCGAAAGATCCTTGGTCATCTGGCCACCCTCGACCGTGTCGACGCACACGCGCTCGACCTTGTTGGCAAACTCAATCAGTGCGGGCGTGTTGTCGAGTTTGCCGCGGTGCGCGAGGCCGCGCGTCCATGCAAAGATCGACGCAATCGGATTTGT
The DNA here is from genome assembly GCA_046596615.1 of Ilumatobacteraceae bacterium. Lineage (GTDB taxonomy): Bacteria > Actinomycetota > Acidimicrobiia > Acidimicrobiales > Ilumatobacteraceae > UBA3006. The sequence continues at coordinate 818 of JBKJMC010000296.1, forward strand.
GGATGTTTTTAACCCCGCCTGGTGATCGCGAAAGTGACGGGTCACGGTGCCGTGCGCGGCCTCCGACTCCATTACCTTTCCGTTAGGTGTCATCAACACCGATGTCATCAAACCAAGCGAGCCATATCCCTGCGCCACGACGTCGGACTGAACGTCGCCGTCGTAGTTCTTGCAGGCCCATACGTAACCGCCCTCCCACCGCATCATGCACGCCACCATGTCGTCGATGAGTCGGTGCTCGTATGTCAGTCCCTGCTTGTCGAACTTGGACTTGAACTCTGTCTCGAACACCTGCGCGAACAGATCCTTGAATTGACCGTCGTAGGCCTTCAAGATGGTATTTTTGGTGCTAAAGAAGACCGGATAGTTGCGTTGCAGCGCGTAGTTCATCGTGGCGCGCGCAAAATTCTTGATCGATTCGTCGAAGTTGTACATGCCCATGACTACACCTGAACCGGTGAAGTCGGCGACCTTCATCTCGACCGGCTTGCTCCCGTCTGTCGGCACATACGTCATCGTCACAGCGCCCGGGCCAGGCACCTTGAAGTCGGTGGCCTTGTATTGGTCGCCGTGAGCGTGTCGGGCGATGACAATCGGCTTCGACCAATGTGGCACGAGTTTGGGAACGTTCTTGCAGATAATCGGCTCGCGAAACACCACTCCGTCCAAAATGTTGCGAATCGTGCCGTTCGGCGACTTCCACATTTGCTTGAGGTTGAACTCTTTGACGCGAGCCTCGTCGGGCGTGATCGTCGCGCACTTGACGCCAACACCGTGCTTCAAAATTGCATTCGCCGCATCGATCGTCACCTGATCATTCGTCTGGTCGCGATGCTCGATGCCCAGGTCGTAGTACTCGAGGTTGATGTCGAGGTACGGCAAGATCAAACGGTCTTTGATAAATTGCCAAATGATTCGAGTCATTTCGTCGCCATCGAGTTCGACTACCGGGTTGACAACCTTGATCTTCGACTCCATGACTGACTCCTTGTCGCGCGATGCTTGAAAAATGTAATCTTGGGGGTCTAGAACTTGTATCTCACTTGTACACCGTAGTCCACGGTCGGCGAGTGCTCGTTCAGCGGTCCTATCCTTGCCATGTGGATTTCACCTGGACGACCGAACAATTGGATCTTCGTCAGCAAGCCCACGAGGTAGCCAAAGGTGCCGTGGCTCGTTTTAACCGCTTCAACGACACGTGGATGACCGGCTACTCCAAAGAGTTTTCCCGAGAACTTGCCGCCCATGGCTGGCTCGGCATGACCTGGCCGAAGGAGTTTGGCGGAGGGGGTCGACCAGGTATCGATCGACTCATCGTCTATGAAGAGATGATTTCTCTCGGCGCGCCGATTGCCGCCTCATGGTTTGGTGATCGCCAAATGGGCCCGTCGCTCATAGCCTTCGGAACACCCGAACAACAAACGCGTTTCTTGCCCGGCATTCTTTCCGGGGAAGCGACATGGTGCATCGGTATGAGCGAACCTAACGCCGGTAGTGATCTGGCTTCAATCACGACCTCGGCCGCACTAGATGGCGATGAATGGGTAATTAACGGACAGAAAATTTGGACAAGCTTCGCCGCGATTGCCGACTACTGCTATCTCGTCTGCCGCACGAGTAACGACGGCGCAGCGCACGCGGGCATCAGCGAAATCATCGTTCCGATGAACACACCGGGCATCGATGTTCGCCCGATTACCGACATGACCTCTAATCGACACTTTTGTGAGGTGTTCTACACCGATGTCCGAGTGCCGAAACATAATTTGGTAGGCCAACCGGGCGGTGCCTTCAAACAAACCATGCGTCAGTTGGAATATGAACGCGGCGGCATCGACAGACTCGTATCCAATCGCGCACTATATGACATGGCCCTAACCCGGGCCGACAAGACTGACCCGATCATCCGCCAAGAGATTGCAGCGATTGAAACTGGTTATCGGATCGGACGAATCCTGGTCATCAGAGAGTCGCTCAAACAAGCACCCGTCGGATTCTCGGCGGCAACAAAATGTTTTTGCACCGAGCACGAGACTCGGGTCGCAAACTTTGTTGCCAAGACATATGGCGCCGAGGCGATGCTGTGGGACGACCTGACGCAGGGCATCTGTTACGCGCCGGGGTACACGATCATGGGCGGCACCTCGAACGTGATGCGCAACATCTTGGGCGAGCGGGTGCTCGGCCTGCCAAAGGAACCAGCAATCGTAAAGTAAGAGTCGCGCCAAATAGATTGGGCGAATGAATATCCTCGAGTTGTCGACCAAGGTCATTGACTCGGGCGTCGCCAACGAGCCCCTCAATCGCATCACTAACGAACTCACCGAACTCGCCGACGGGCTTTCGATCATCGAAAGCTTCAGCCACTGCGTAACTTTTGATTCGGGCGACGGGCTGCTGTGTTTCGACACTTCGGGCGCAGGCAGCGGCCGCGCCGTTGTCGAATCGTTGCGCGCCTGGAGCACCGACCCGATCGCTGCGCTCGTGTACACGCACGGTCACGCCGACCACATCGGCGGCAGTTTCGCTTTTGCCGAGGATGCGATAAACCGCGGACACGACGCGCCGCGGGTTATCGGCCACGAGAAAGTCAACGAAAGAATCGATCGCTACGCGGCGACAAACGAATGGAACTTGCGGATCAACAAGCGCCAGTTCGGCGGAATTAGGTCGGACATGAGCGTGCAGTTGGGCGACAATGTAGAGCACTTCCTGCCTCGCGGCACACTGCGAGCGAACGAAACCTTCAGCCGGACGCACTCGCTTAAGGTCGGCGACACCCGAATCGAGTTACACCACGCCCGCGGCGAGACCGACGACCACCTCTGGGCGTGGTTTCCCGAGCGCAAGTGGATATTCGCGGGCGACTTCGTGATCTGGAACTATCCCAACGCGGGAAACCCGCAAAAGGTTCAGCGTTACGCGCTCGAGTGGGCGCAGGCGTTGCGCAAGATGATTAGTCAGGGGCCGGAATTGCTGGTGCCCGCGCACGGCCTACCGATCGAGGGCAAGGCACGCATCGCAACTGTTCTCGACGACATCGCCTCGTCGCTCGAGTCTCTCGTGTCGCAGGTGCTGTCGATGATGAACAGCGGCGCGACGCTCGACGAAATAATTCATACGGTAAAGGTGCCCCAGCAGATTCTCGATAAGCCGTACATGCGGCCGTTTTATGACGAGCCAGAGTTTGTGGTGCGCAACATCTGGCGCCTGTACGGGGGCTGGTGGGACGGTGCGGCATCGCGTCTCAAGCCATCGCCCGACGCCGTGCTCGGTGCCGAGATCGCCGCACTTGCCGGCGGCGCCGAGGCATTAATGCGTCGCGCGATCGAGTTGATGAACGGCGGCGACCTTCGCCTGGCCTGCCACCTCGCCGATCTCGCAGGCTGGGCCTCGCCGGACGATCCGGCAATTCACGCCGACCGCGAAATCATTTTCGAAAG
>JBKJMC010000124.1:0-8205 GCA_046596615.1 Ilumatobacteraceae bacterium
GCTCGTGCCCTTGGAGCCACCGACGCTCGCGCCCGCCGCCCCCGATTCGGAGCTGCCCCGACCGCCGGATCCGGAGTCGCCGCCGCTGCCCGAGGGGCCCTGGTAGCCCGAGAGCAGCTGGATGACCTGCTGGCGGACGCGGTTGAGGTCCGCACCGAGCTTCACCAGCACCTGGGCGGCAACACCTTCACCCTCGCGGATGAGGCCGAGCAGGATGTGCTCTGTGCCGATGTAGTTGTGGCCAAGTTGCAAGGCCTCGCGCAACGACAACTCGAGCACTTTCTTGGCTCGCGGTGTGAATGGAATGTGACCAGACGGAGACGAGCCGCCCTGACCGATGATCTCTTCGACTTGGGAGCGCACTGCTTCGAGCGAGATGTTGAGCGACTCGAGGGCTTTGGCGGCGACGCCCTCGCCTTCGTGGATCAAGCCGAGCAAGATGTGCTCAGTGCCGATGTACGAGTGGTTGAGCAGGCGGGCTTCTTCCTGCGCCAGTACTACGACCCTGCGGGCCCTATCGGTAAAGCGTTCGAACACTTGCGTGACCGCCTTTTCTTGACTGCGAACCTTGGCATAAGTGTACCGTTCTAACTCCACCTCCCCATGTTGTAAGCGGCACATCTGTGTGACGCGCTGTTCTTGCCCGATCGAGTGCGAGAGACCGAGTGCACCAGATCGTTCGCGGATTCACAAGTAATTCTGTCTAGCCTGAATCCATGGCTTTGGTGTCACCACTCCTAGATCTGCCATGCATGGACACCGACCGTGATCGCGTGGAGTCGGCGTTGATCGCCGCGGTGCGCACGCGAGACGCCTATTTGACAGAAATTGCTTCGCACCTAATTATCGCGGGGGGCAAGCGCCTGCGGCCGGTGCTGACAATTGCGGCGGCACAGATTGGCGGGGCGGCGCCCGTTTCTGACGACGTGATATTGGGAGGTATCTCGTGCGAACTCGTGCATCTCGGTTCGCTGTATCACGACGACGTGATGGACGAGGGCATGACGCGCCGCGGCGTTGAGACGGTGAACGCCAAGTGGGGCAACTTGCAGGCGATATTGGCGGGCGATTTCTTGCTCAGCCGAGCGTCTGGCATCGCGGCCACACTCGGAACAGAAATCGCGTCGCTGATGGCCACCACGATTGGCGATTTGTGTCAGGGTCAAATCGAAGAGTTGCGCCACACATACGATGTTTCGCGATCGGTGCCGTCGTACTTGCTAAGTATCGAAGGCAAGACCGCGTGTCTCTATGCCACGGCAGCGCGCGTCGGGGCGATCGTGGCGGGGCGCGACCGTTCAGAGATCGACGCGCTCACAAGTTACGGCACAAATTTCGGAATGGTGTTTCAAATCGTCGACGATATTTTGGATATCACGTCGACCAACGCCAAATTGGGCAAGCCCGCGGGTCACGACATGGAAGAGGGCATATACACACTGCCAGTGCTCTTGACTTTGGCCGATGGAGGCACGAAGGCAAAAGAGTTGCACGAGATGTTGGGCAAGCCGTTGACTTCCGCCGAGCGCGACAGCGCACTGGCGATCGTGCGCGACGGTTCTGGGTTGCGCAAGGCAATTGACAGCGCGCGCGACTACGTCGCGATGGCCCAAGGAGTGTGCGATCAGTTGCCAAGCGGGGATGTTACTGATGCGCTTCGAGCCGCACCCGATGTGCTGCTCGACTCGGTTATTCGCTGAGAATTGCTGCCGCCCCAGCCAATCCGGAATTCGCCGCACCCTCGACTCGCGGGCCAGCGAAGGCGTCGCCAACAAGCGCAAGTGAGTCCTTGACCCAGCACGGTTCTGGCCAGATGGTTCGCGGAGTGGCGAAGCGCCATCGCTTGAGCTGGCTCTCCACTATTTTGCTCCTGCCGAGAAATTGCCGGGCGTGATCGCGCAGTATGGCGTGCACTTCGTCGGGATTGGTCGCCCAGTGTCCTTCGCTAAACGCGGCAGTGGCATTGAGCGTGATCGCCGCCGTCGCCGAGATCTGTTTCTGTGAATTGTCGGCAACAAATGCAACCATTTCGCTCGGTTCCTGTAGCCCGCCGGGCGGCGAGATGCTGGTCGGCCCGTCGAGAGTCGCCAACAGCGTAAGCGTTCTGTCGTACTCGGCTTTGTAGAGCGCTTCGGGCATCTCGACGTCGGCCGTAATCAGCAGCGAATACGACTGCGGAAGTGGCGCGGCGACGATAAGAGCGTCGGCGGCGATCAATGACCCGTCGTCGAGGCGGATGCTCCACGACTGCGGACCGCTCGTGCGCGTAATCGCGAACACAAAAGAGTTGCAGCGCACATCGATTCCGCGCGCCAGGTATTTGGTGATAGTCGTCATACCTTGGGTGCCGATGTACCGCGGAAAACTGTCTGGGTTCGTGGCAAAACCACGGCACCACTCGCGCGCCACGCCGTCTCTAACCCATTGCTCAACAACTGCTTCGAATTGGGCCGTTCGAGTCGTGAAAAATTGGGCGCCGTGATCGAGAGTCGCTGAGCCGATTCGCCGCGTGGCGCAGCGACCCCCGGGCGTTTTGCCCTTGTCCAAAACGATGACCTCGTGCTGCTCGGCAAGTTTCCGCGCGGCCATTAATCCTGAAATGCCTGCGCCGACTACGACTACGCGCATTGTTTGTGAACTTGCTTGCGAACTTGGTTGCCGCGGTGGTGCTTAGCGCAACTCGTGCACGGTCATGATCAGTTCGCGCGAGACGGGGTCAAGTTGGCGACCGCCAATCCGCTCTGTGAGCATGGTTACTTGGCCGATGTCGTCTAGTAAACCAGACCAGCGGATATATCCGCCCATTAGGCCGATCAAACGCTCGCTGACTTCTTCGGCGTGCACGACGATCTTGAGGTTTTTGCCGAGCAGTTCCGAAATGTCGGAGTAAAACTTCCTTAGCCACTGGTTCATGTCTTCGGTACCTGTTAGCGGGAGGTGGCGATACGGCAATTGCAACTCGTCGTAGTTGTGCAAGTTGTGCGGCGCGCCGATGATTGAGACCACGCATCCGAAGTCGTTTTCGCGCAGCCAGATGATCTCTTCTTGGCGTCGGACGCGGCGGTGGTTGGCGCCAAAACCACCGGGGCGCTCGCAGATCGCGAGCTTGTCTTTGATGATCCAGGTGAGGTTGCGGGGGGTGATCCCGAGGGCCCATTTGCCGCGCAATTTTGGTGGCACTAGTTGTTGCCGTTCTGGTCTCGCGGGGATCTATTGGACATTGAACCAAGACGATACACCATCAAAAGTGCTTCGAGTCTGAAAAGAAGGATGTTTTACGGCTCAATTCGCAGGCGTTGTTGGCTGCGGCGCACTTGGCGACCGAGCCCGATGTCGCACGCCGTGACTTCGCCGCGTGCGACGCTTAGCACTCGCTCGACGGTCGCCGCATCTGGCGGGTGCTCGGTTGCGATCCAGGCGCGAATGGCCCGGCGGGCGAGGGCGATGGGGGCATTCGCAAGGGCTACTGCATCTAGTGGATCAAGGTGGCTGGCCAACTCGTCGAGTAACTCGGCGTCGTCGCGCAAGACATCTGCCTGTCGCGCCAGCAACGCCGCAACATCGCGCTTTGATATTTCGTCGAGCAGCGGGATTAAGTCGCGTCGAATCCGATTGCGCTGAAACTTCGGATCGTCATTAGACGAGTCATAAACGATTTTAATCTCGAGTGCGGCGCACAATTTATGAGTCTCGCTGCGGCGCAATTTCAAAAGTGGATGTTGGCTGTTTGGTTGCATGCCCGACAGGCCGCGCAGACCAGCGCCGCGCAACAAATTAATCAGCACCGTCTCGGCCTGGTCGTCGGCAGTGTGGCCGGTCAGAACATCTGCAGGCAGAACGGCGTAACGGGCATCGCGGGCGCGGGCCTCGAGGTTGCTGCCAGGTTCAATGTGAACCGACTTTGCTTCAAACATCGCGCCGAGTTGGTGCGCCAGGTCGCGCACGAAGTTGGCTTCGTCGGCAGAGTGTGGCCGCAGCCCGTGGTCGACGTGCACGGCGGTAACCGCGCAACCGCTGGCGACCGCCAGAATCATAAGCGCCATCGAGTCGGCTCCTCCAGAAACGGCGCACGTAACCGGGGTGCCAGCCGCTGCAAATTCGCAACGAGTTAAGGCGTCGACTACTTGTTCGTGCTTCTTGAACTGATCGGCGAGCGCGGGCATGTGCCTCGCGGTTTTAATTCTGTGATTGGCGCTGTTTGCGGTTTGGGTACTTGAGGGCGGTGACCTGCTTGAGATATCCGCCAATAAACGCGAAGATCGAGCCAACACCGGCGATCAACAAAATCAAACCCAACCAGTAATGCCAAACCTGTGCAGCAATCATGGGCTCTAGCGTACTAGATGTTTAGTTGACCGGTCTCAAGTTCTGGGGCGGACAACTGCCGCGGCGCAGAGTCGATGGCCTTGACATCTTCGACCTCGCCAACGGCGATGCCGGTTTCTTTGAATTTGCGCAGGGTCGGCAACACACGACTCTCGAGCGATCCGACCATCGAGTTGTATGCCTTAATCGCCGTCTCGAGACCGCGGCCTGTTTTGTCGACGTGCTCAAGCACGGTGTCGATGCGCTCGTAAAGCTCTTTGCCGAGTAGCGCGATCTTCTCGGCGTGTTCGGCGATCTGAAACGCCTGCCATCCCTTGGCGACGGCGAGCAGCAGTGCAAGTAAGTTGACGGGCGAGGCGATCAACACGCGACTACGCATCGCCACCTCGAGCAGGGTTGGGTCGGCGCGTAACGCGTCTGACAGAAACGACTCGCCGGGGATGAACATGATCACGTACTCTGGCGCGCGATCGAACTGCGTCCAATATTTCTTGTCGGCCAAAACCTTGGCGTGCTCCCGCACCGCCTTGGCGTGTTCTTGTAGGAAACGCTCTTGGGTCGCCAAGTCCGGAGCTTCTTGCGCGCGTAAGTAGGCGTCGAGCGGGGTCTTGGCGTCGATCACGACGCGGCTGTCGTTGGGCAGGCGGATCACCGCGTCGGGGCGTTGCAGTCGATCGTTGTTGGCGAGCGTGGTTTGCTCGTCGAAGTCGCAGTATGACTCCATGCCCGCGAGTTCGATGACGTTGCGCAGCTGTTGTTCTCCCCACGCGCCGCGCGCGCTGCTTGACTTGAGGGCGCCGTGCAGGGCCGAAGTGGTTGTGTTGAGTTGTTCGATCTGGGTGCTAATGGCGCCGCTGAGGCCGATGTTCTTGTCGTACGAAGTTTGCAGCGATGTCACTGCGCCGCGCAATTCGATGAGTTGCGCCGCGACCGGGTCGAGCAATGTTTTGGCGTCACTCGTCATCGTCTGCGAACGCGCCGTGTACAGGCGGTCGACCTGAGCATTGGCGTTGTTGAGCGCCTCTTGCGTGACCTGGCGTACCTGCGAGTCGACGGCCGTGCGCACCGCCTCGACAAGCGCGACTTGATCGAAAACTGGCCCAGGCTGCGCAACACCGACTTGGGCCGGTTGGCCATTGGTCTGACCAAATTGTTGGCGCCGCGACAAAATAACGCCAACTGCTATGACGCAAACGATCAGGAGTCCGAGCAAAATTTCCATGGTGCCATTCTGGCACGAGGGTGCAGCGCGAAGTCGCCGAACTAGATTGCATACATGCCTGACGTAATCATCCATGTCAATGGGATGACCGTCGACGAAGTGGTTGCAATTGCCCGCGATGATGCGAGGGTCGTGATTTCAGACTCGGCGATGGCGGCGATGGAGCAATCGCGCGCGCACGTCGAGCGCCTGGTCGCGTCGCCGGAGCCCGTCTACGGCATCTCGACCGGGTTCGGGGCATTGGCCACTCGCCACGTTGCGCCAGAGCTGCGCGCGCAATTGCAACGCTCGTTGATTCGTTCGCACGCGGCCAGCGTCGGCGCGCCCGTTGAGCGCGAGGTGGTGCGCGCGCTGATGACTCTGCGGCTCAAGACTCTGGCATCTGGTCGCACCGGGGTGCGGCCGATCGTGGCGACCACGATGGCGGCGCTGCTCAACGCCGGCATTACGCCCGTTGTGCGCGAGTTCGGTTCTCTCGGATGCAGCGGCGATCTTGCGCCGCTCGCGCATTGCGCGCTCGTGTTAATGGGCGAGGGCGAGGCGGCCGGCCTCGATGGGGTGGCGCGGCCAGTTGTCGAGCTGCTCGCCGCCGCAAAAATTGCGCCGATCGAACTGCGCGAAAAGGAAGGACTCGCGCTGATCAACGGCACCGACGGAATGCTCGGAATGTTGATCTTGGCGCTCGCCGACTTGGCGATGTTGTGCGATTCGGTTGATATCGTCGCGGCGATGAGCGTCGAGGCTTTGCTTGGCACCGACGCCGTGTTTGCCGCCGAGTTACATGATCAGTTGCGCCCGCACCCAGGCCAAGCCGTGAGCGCGGCGCGAATGTTGGCCGCCCTCAAAGACTCGCCGCTGGTTGCCTCGCACCTGCATGACGACGATCGGGTGCAAGATGCGTACTCGTTGCGTTGTGCGCCGCAAGTTGCTGGCGCCGTGCGCGACACGATGGCGCACGCGCTGTTGGTCGCCAATCGTGAACTCGCGGCCACGATCGACAACCCTGTTGTGTTGCCTAGTGGTCGCGTCAGTTCGAACGGTAATTTTCACGGAGCACCAGTCGGTTACGTTCTCGACTTCTTGGCTATCGCCGTTGCCGACCTCGGCTCGATGTCAGAGCGGCGCACCGATCGCATGCTCGACAAGTCGCGCTCGCAGGGTCTGCCGCCGTTTCTGGCGCACGACCCCGGCGTAGATTCTGGCCTAATGATCGCGCAATACACGCAGGCAGCGCTGGTATCGGAAAACAAGCGGCTGGCGGCGCCGGCGAGCGTCGACTCGATCCCGAGTTCGGCGATGCAAGAAGATCACGTCTCGATGGGTTGGCACGCTGCGCGCAAGTTGCGTTTGGCAGTCAGAAATTTGACGCGCATTGTCGCGATTGAGTTAGTCGCCGCGGCCCGCGCGCTCGACTTGCGTGCGCCACTGCAACCCGCGCCAGTTACCGGCGCCGTGCGCGATCGCTTGCGCCAAGTTGTCGCCGGCCCTGGCCCGGATCGCTACTTGTCGCCAGAACTCGAGGCCGCCGTGCAATTTGTAACTGACGGTCGCATTCTCGTCTGACGATCGGCGAGAGTTAGTTGGAGCCGAAGACAAAAATCGAACTCAGTGACGGACCCAGACCGCATCTGATACGAGGCACATGCCGCCTCGACGGACCAAGATACGTCGCACCGTCTCAACGATGACGTCAACCTGTTCGGGCTGACATGCGAGCAACACGTAGGTGTTGTCGAACGCACCGCTAAAGGGGTCGCCACCGCGCTCACCTCGGCTTCCGCGTCCGAAGACACCCTTCATTGCCGTGTAGTCGTGCACGCCGAGTACGTTCAGTTCGTCCAGCAGACTGTTGAAGTCGAGAGAGTCGACCACGATCTCGACGCGCTTCACCTGTTGCAAAATGCACACTCCTGGCTCGTCATGCGATTCGGCTCGCAATCGCGTAGTACAACGGAATACCCACGATGATATTGAACGGAAAGGTGATGCCGAGGGCCATCGCGAAGTACCTGCTCGGGCGAGCCTCTGGAATCGCGAACCGAACTACCGCCGGGACGACGATGTACGAGGCGCTCGCCGCCAGTACAGCCAGGATCGTCAGATCGCCCCGATTGAGCGAGAACACGTGTCCAATGCCAATTGCCACCAAGGCGTTCACGGGCGGCATCACCAGGCCGAACCCGATCAGGAACGGGCTGACATCGCGCATCTCGCGCAGCTGACGGGCCACGAGCAAACCTATTTCGAGCAGGAAGAAGGCGAGAAATCCTTTGAATAGGTCGCCGACGAACACATTCATCGCGTTGCCGCCGTCGGCGCCCGAGGCGTAACCGATCACAAAACTCCCGAGCAATAGAAGTTGCGCGCCATCGGTGAACGCTTCATGGAGCACACCTTTAATACCGATCTGAGGAGCACCATCTGTCGCGTCCGCCCCTGCACGGCTGCGGGCCCACGTGGCCAGGAGCACGGCCATCACGATCGCCGGGGATTCCATCAGCACGAGTGCCACCGTCATGGCTCCCCCTGCCGGGTACCCTCTGCCGGCAACAAACTGGGACGCCGCCACGAAAGTGACAACGCTCACCGACCCGTATGTAGCGGCGTCCCAGTTTGTTGCCGGCAGTGGGTACCCGGCAGGGGGAGCCATGACGGTG
>JBKJMC010000200.1:0-7974 GCA_046596615.1 Ilumatobacteraceae bacterium
TCGCTGCCGTATTCGCCGGTCTACGAGCCGCGATTGTCTCAGGAGTTGCTGGCGGCGCGTCCTTGTGGTGGGCGTTTACTCCAGTCGAAAAGTCATGGCGATTCGCCACCGCGGCAGATGCGATAGGAATTGGAATCTTTCTAGTCGCGATTGTCGGCGTGATTTGGCAGGTCTTGCGACTTGACGAGGCTCGCCGCCAAAGTCGTCTCGAACGCCTTTTCAGCGACTCACTGCTGGAAGACTCGCCGCTGGCGATGGCGGTGTTTGATCGGGAAATGAAATTCAGGCGCGTGAACCGATCAATGACGGAGATGAACGGTCGGTCGACGGCCGAACATGTGGGGCTCAGGCCGGGCGATATCAGTCCGCTGGCGGGGCAGATGTATGAACATCTTCTTGGGCGAGTCCGGGACAGCGGCGAGCCGATTGTCGATCACAAGTTGAAAATCTCCTTGCCCGAGATCGGATTGGAGCGGAATTGGAACCTGAATATCAGGCCATTGCTTAATTTAGATTTGGAGGTGGTGGGGGTCGGTCTAACGATTTTGGAGACAACTTTAGAAATCGAAACGCTCCGTCATGCGGAACAGTTATTCCACCTTGCCGAATCCCTTTCGACGGCGTTCGATGACCACCAAATCGCAAGGTGCATATGCGCATTTCTCGTCGGCACCTTTCATGGGCATTCCGCTGTCGCAATCCGACAAGACCAAGAATCGGTGCTTTATGCATTGTCCGGGTCTGGAGATGAAGACAACCTTCGGTGGCGAAATTCTGACGGGGAAATCGCCGAAAGCACTCCACTTAATAATGCAGTTTTGGCAAATCGAACAATTTTCTTGCCGGAGAGCGTGTCAATGCCGCTTCGCCTAAAAGAAGGTGGAGATGCGGTCGGGGGGATGCATATCGGTTGGGAAACGCCCCGCCAGATCAGTTACTCGATGACAATTGTGCTGGGGTCAGTGTCGTCACTTGCGACTCTTGCACTGGCACGAGTCGCGGCCTCGAATTTGTCTCAGCGAGATAAATTTAGGCAGTCACTTGAAGCGATGCTTGACGACGTGGTAATTGCCTGTTCCGAACGATCCGAAGCCGGCGAAATAATCGACTTTCGAATTGAGTTCGCCAACAGCAGCGGAATCGACGGCGTAAAGCGCGACGCCGGATTGTTAGTCGACCGTCTAGTCTGCGACGTCTATCCAAGTTGGCGTGCCTTGGGGATGTTCGATCGGCTTCGAAATGTTGTCGAGACCGGCGTTCCATATTTAGTTGACCGGATGCGATTTTCCGACATACTCGACCTCGACGACTCAGGTGAAAGGTTTATGAGTCTCCATGTCGCCAAACTGGGTGATGGTTATATTGCCGCGTCGCGAGATGTCAGTAATCTGGTGGCCGCCGAAAAAGCGGAACACGCCCTTGCCTTACAGATTGAGACTGAGCGAACGGCAATTCAACTACTCCAGCTGGCCGCATTGCCCAATTCGTTGCCTTCGTCGAAAAGTTTGCGGATCGCGGCGGTTTACGAGCCATCGGATCCTCGCCAGCCAGTTGGTGGCGACTGGTATGACGCCTTTTCGCTCGACGATAATCGGTTGGCCCTCGTAATCGCCGACGTTGCCGGGCACGGGCGAAATGCGGCGGTCTTCATGGTTCAGGTGCGCAACGTGTTTCGAGCACTGGCGGTTGAATACGCCGAACCCGGTGAGGTCATGATTCGCGCCAACAATGTCACCACAAAATTGAATGAGATCGATGGTCCATTTGTGACGTGTTGCTTCGCCGTGCTTAATACGCAAGCAAACACATTGACCTGGGCTCAGGCCGGTCACTTCTCGCCGTTCATCCTTCATGCCGACGGCAGATCGACGTATCTTGCTGAGCGGACAGGTCCTCCGCTAGCGCTAGAAGGAGCCCGACACTACGAGTCGTCGTCGACCAATTTGCATCGGGGGGATCGAGTCATGATGTTCACCGACGGTTTGGTGGAACGGCGAAGAGAGCACATCGATGTCGGCCTATCGCGACTTGCTCAGGTGGCAAGGGATCACTCGGCGCTCAATCCCGATGAATTCGTGAAGGCCCTCGCCGCCACCGTGACCGATCGATTCGACGACCTGGCACTTATGTGCGTGGAGCTTGTGGCAGGGGATTGAGTTGGTTTAGAAAAGCCTTGCGCTGGGCATCATAAGTCCACATAGCCCCACAAGGAGAAATGACATGGTAATAACAGAAGGTCCTCAATTCACACAGGAACAACAAATTAGTACGTCATCAAGTTCTCGATTTGCACCAGACTCGATCATCACGGGTCTGATCGGTCTGGTCATGCTCGTCGTTGGACTGATCGCGGTAACTCGCGCAGGATTCGATGGTCCAATGTCGGAGCCGGTGACCACGGTTCTCGGATTCACTTACACGTCGACGCTGGGTCTGATCGAAATCGGATTCGGCTTCTGCTTGCTTTTAAGCGCGGCCGCACGCTCCCGAAGTGGGGAACTTTTTTTCGGAGTCGTGCTGGGTATCGCCGGATTCGTTGGCGCCATTCAAACTGAGTCGTTCCGGAAATCGCTGGCTCTCGAGCCAGGTATGGGATGGCTCGCGGTTGTCGCGGGAGGCGTGATAGTTGTAGCCGCACTGCTCTTACCACGAGTTTCCAAGAACTCAACGACCTTTACTCAGAACCGATAGAGCAACCACCGATGTATAACGGAGGAGATTCAATGTATTTACCAGGCGGATTTTTCGTTTTGATTTTGATAGTCGTAGTAGTCGTTCTATTAGCTCGACGATAGAGAGATCGAGGTTCAAGACCTAAACCCCTGTTCCATCCCCATTGAGGCTCGGCCTATCGAACCACAGCATCGCGGTGCGACCCCCATCGCACTGCGATGCTGCATTTGTTGGCGTGTCTGGATTTACGAAGCTACGGGTGCGAACGGTGTAGTCGCCAGTTTAAAGTAAGCGAATCAATTACCCGCCGGCCAAGCGAGTCAATAAGCAATGCCGCTCCGAGCAAGAAGATCGCCGCTATGCCGTCGAGCCACCAGTGATTTCCAGTTGCCGAAACGGCGAGCATCGTAATCACCAAGTGGGCGAGGAATATCCACCGCCATCGACTCGTTCCCGCGGCAACAATACCGAAAGACACGACCGCGGCCCATCCCACGTGGATAGACGGCATTGCGGCAAATTGATCCGAAACTCCCTTGCCAACTGGTCCATATACGGACAACCCAAAGCGAGTGGCGAGGTCGATATAGCCCAGGTCCGGAAAGAATCGGGGAGGCGCCACACGAATGAAGCGAATGAAAAGACAAAAAGCAGTAAGAATCGCCAACCCATTGCGCCATCTCGGATAGGCGTTTCGATGGCGACTGAAAAGCCACACCAAGAAAATCAGCGTTGCCGGCACATGTGCAACTGCGTAATAGAAGTTGACCGAACGTGCCAGCCACTCATAATTCAAGACAAAATGCTGCAGTGACAGCTCAGTCGGAAATCGGAGGTTTTGCTGCAGTCGATTGATCTGACGCGCGCGCTCGATCGCCCCTTCGGACTGTTTGAGCGGGAGATTTCGTGCCAGTCGCCAAATGGTGTACAGCGATGCCATCAAGGCGATTTCCTTCGCCGCCGCGATGACCGCCGCGCGAAAACGAGAGTGGGGAAGCTGTCGGGCGGAAATTGCGATCAAGCCGCTGGCGAGCGCGATAAACGCGGCCTGATTCCAAGTCACCCATTTCACTGATCGACTAGCACGACTTTCACAGACGTCATATTAGGAGTTTGCAAAGTGCTGGGTGCTTCCCTGTAGACCTCGACCACATTGTGGACGTGGCGCTCTTTCTGACTGCTTCCTTTAGTGCCCGGAGATTGCGTGAACGCTACGGTGTGTATGTGTCTAGTGCTAAATCCACATCCCGCCGAAGCGACTATCGGGGGCAAGTTCGGATGTTTTATTGGAGGCGACTGCGATGCTCAACGCAATGCCGCCTAAAAAACACCACACATCATTTCGGAGTCGAAGGTTCTGACGAATGACGACTGGACCATGTCAGAGGTCGTAGGTCCAGTCGCAGGGTTGACGGCGACAGGGATCACAAAGTCCTACAAACGCGGCGTCTGGCCTCGTCGGCGGGAAGTGCCGGTGCTACGAGGAGCAGATCTTTCGGTTGGTCCCGGTGAAGTCGTAGGGCTTGCCGGTGAGAACGGCTCTGGAAAGAGCACACTGATGAAGATCCTGGTCGGTGCGTTGGCAGCCGACAGCGGCCGAGTGCAGTTGTCGGGCAGGATAGGTTACTGTCCTCAAGAGCCTGTGCTTTATGAGCGGCTCACTTGCGACGAGCATCTCGAGCTGTTCGGCGTCGCCTATGGCATGGATCGTGATGCGATATCGAACGCAGCAGACGAGCTGTATTCGACGCTGGATTTTGAGCGGTGGAGATCTGTCCAGTCCGAAGAATTATCAGGTGGCACTCGGGCCAAATTGAACCTAGCCCTTGCCCTGCTTGCCGATCCGGAGGTACTCCTCCTGGACGAGCCGTATGCCGGGTTCGACTGGGACACCTACTTGCGATTCTGGGACCTTGCCGCCGAACGTCGGGGAGCGGGGCGTAGTTTGCTTGTGATCAGCCATTTTGTGGCCGACCAAGAGCGTTTCGACAGACTCATTGACTTGCGCGACGGCCAGACGATTGTACGATGAGCACGCTAACCAGTCTGGTTGCGAAGCGGTCCCTGCTTGACTACGCCCGTCGGCCCCTCAATCTCGTCATGCTCGTCGTTGTCCCCGTCGTGCTCGTGTATATATGGAGTGACGCCCTAGCCGGCTTCTCGACGATTTTGGGCGGATCCGGCAATAAGATCCAGATCGAGGCCGCAACTGCGGGGTGGGCGGCCGCCGCGCTGGCCGGTCTGGCTGGATTCTTCCAGGTCACGGGCTCCCGGTCGGCCGACCGACGCCTCGCCGCTGCTGGGGGACGCCCCGGCCCAGTTGTTGCCGGACGACTCGGCGCGTCGCTCGCTCTTGCGTTGTTGGCGGCAGCCGGCGGTCTCATTGCCCTGGCGGCCCGTGTCGGGATAAACCAGCCGGTTCGAGCGGTAGCGACCACTGTCGTGGTCGCAGTGATCTACGTCTCACTCGGGGTGCTATTGGGGACGCTCATTCACTCGGACATGAACGGGGCGTTGCTCGTCACGCTGGCATGGGTGTTTGACGTGTTCTTCGGTCCCGCTATGGGTTCGGCTTCCGAGGTGATGACCCGAATGTTCCCTTTGCATTTCCCCACCCTGGTGTTGATCGGCCAGGCGAGCGGTCATAGCGGACCTCTCGGGGACGTGGGCTGGTCACTAGTTTGGGCGGTGGGGCTGTCGGCATTGGCCATCCTCCGCCTGATCCATGCCAATCGTCCGGCCGGGGGGCCGAGTGCGAAAGGAACGCTGGTGAAGCGGCGAACGCACGGCCCGATCCCCAAACTTCAAAAGAGACCAATCTTGCGACGACCTGTGGCGTCAATGCCCGTTATTTCGCGGCCGACACTGGCCGCAGCGTCGGGTAAACGCGAACGAGGCAACACTTCGACGTCGACGCGTCTCCGAGCGGTATTACTGGCCGGATTGCGGGAGTATCGCCGCAATCGGGTTCTATGGGCGCTCCTGATTGTTGTGCCGGCCGTGTTCATCGGCATGACCATCATGGTGACCGTGGACAAACCAGGGACTATCTCGCTTGTCGAAGGCGCACGCCGATTCACCGCGGTGCTTTCCGAGCGACGAATGCACGCTGCCACAATGGTTCCAGTCACCTCAGCGTTTCTGGCCGGACTCACAGGTCTTTTTGTGGGCACCGGTTCGATGGACGGCGACCGGCGACTCGTGCTGGCCGGCTTCCGACCTCGCGAAGTACTTGCCGGACGCCTGGTGGTCATCAGCGCAGCGACGTTTCTCGCCACCGTTGTAGCCATCGCTGTATCGGCGGCGTGGTATCCGCCACGCCAATGGGTAATTTTCGCTGGCGCCAACTTTCTCATCGCGCTTACCTATGCCACGTTCGGTGTACTAGTTGGGCCGATCACCGGACGACTCGGCGGCCTCTATCTGATCCTTCTGCTCGCCTTCATCGACGTCGGCCTCGGCCAAAACGTCATGTTTCCCAGTGGCCCCCCAGCGTGGGGAGCCTTTTTCCCCGCTCGCGGCGCATCTCGGGTGTTGATTGACGGGGCTTTCACGAATCGTTTCGACCAATTCGGTTTTCTACTGCTCGGCATAGTTTGGCTCGCGGCGTTCGCCGTAGCCGCGTCAGCCGTAAGCGGGCGGCGAATGAGTTCGGTTCCGCGGTGAACTTAATTACTTTTCGATCGCATCGCACCCAGACCGTCTCGGTCGCGTCCAGCGCGTCGACATGGTCATCTCGATGACATAGGTAAGTAGCAGTTAGATGAGAAAATTCGCAAATAACGAAGCGTCGGGGTCAAGCGCTTCGTTGACGCACACTTCGCGTCCCCGAGCAATACGGATGGTTGGGATCACCGCGGCATGGGGCGCCTGTTTCGTCACCATTCGGTGGGGATTGCGTGACGCCCCAGTGTTATGGTTCGCGGCAATGCGTGCCCTTGTTGCAGGCGTTGCCCTGTTGTCATTGGCTGCGTTTCAAGGCCGTACCCGCCCCACCGGTAGCCGCACCTGGCTACTTATCGGATTGATGGCGGTCAGCAATTCCGCCATCGGTTTTGCGGCAATGTTCGCGGGCGTCAACGTTCTCGCCACCGGCGCTGCTGCCGTCCTCACTAACGCCCAGCCGTTGCTCGTGCTGCTCCCGGCCTGGTGGCTGTACGGAGAGCGGGTGAGCCTTCGAACTTCAGCGAGTCTCATCGTCGGATTCGCCGGATTGCTTGTGGTAGCTGTGCCAGGTGGAGGCGGATCTGGCGCCTGGCTATCGATTCTGGCGGCTTTGGCGATCACCGCAGGCACATTGCTGGCTCGTCGGCTCGACAACGTAGACCTCGTCCAGGTTGCTGGGTGGCACTTTGTGATCGGCGGAGTCATTCTTGCCGTCGTCGCGAGTGGCGTAGAGGGTCTGCCCCGAATTGATTGGACACTACGATTTGCATTGTCGCTCGCATTCTTGGCCCTTGTCGGCTCGGCGCTCGCGTTCTGGGCCTGGTTCACCGAAATCCAACGTTGCGCGCTCGGTCCGTTGACGGCGTGGACGTTCCTATCTCCCGTGTTCGGTGTTGCCTTTGCGTTTCTGCTCACCAACGAGCGGCCGGGCGGTTGGACGACGATCGGGATGATCTTGGTACTTGCATCGCTCTGGATGATCGCCGTGCCGGCCTACAAACATTCGACCTCGCCGGAACTCGACAAGTAGCGACAGAAGTCTTTTCGGGACGCTAAGTTATCGAGAATTGATTTCCCGAAGTTAAGGCTCGAACACACCCGCTTGGGCCTATGGCGAATGGTGACCGGGTGTTGGAACATGCCATTGGTCGCCGTCGGGACGTAAACCGTTGGCCTCAACTGGCCCCCAGCTTCCGGGGTTATAGCGATGAATTGGTGTGCGGTTATCGAGGATGCCATCGACAATTCGCCAGGCGGACTCGACCATGTCCTGAGTTGCAAACAGTTCGTGGTTGCCGTTCATGGCGTCGGCGATCAAGCGCTGGTATGGCGGTCGCTGGGCATCGTTGCGATCACATGCATATAACTCGACATGCTCGCCAACCATTGCCGCCCCTGGTTTCTTAGTACGCGCTCCAATCGATATCGAATTGATCGGCGCAAGTTGGAAACGAAGGTAGTTGCCGTCGGGGGGATCATGCTCTTCAAAGACTTGAATGGGTGGCTTTTTGAGCCTCACGAGGATTTCCGTTGCAGTGAGCGGAAGGCACTTTCCTGTCCTTAAGTAGAAGGGCACACCCGCCCAACGCCACGTCGCGATTTCGAGACGGACGGCAGCAAAGGTTTCAACAGTCG
>JBKJMC010000250.1:0-4444 GCA_046596615.1 Ilumatobacteraceae bacterium
GCCGGCTCGATCGCCGCCCTGTTTTTGACAACCGAAGCCGTCATCGCCGACAAGCCAGAAGCTTCTGCGCCGGCGATGCCAGGCGGAGGCATGGAGGACTACTAGTAAGCGATTGCCAGACGGCAAATAGCAACCTAGCCATCAGCGACACAGTCAAGTGAGTGATTTGCTGGCGCTCGCGACTAGTGCCGAGGCGCGCGGCCACGATCACGATCTGGCGATCTTGGCCACCGCGCTCGACGCCCGCAGCCAGCCGTTTCAAATCGTCGACTGGGACGACCCGAGCATCAACTGGTCGCGGTTCGCGGCCGTCGTATTGCGCAGCACGTGGGATTATCACAAGCGCTACCAGCAGTTTCTCGATTGGGTTAACCACGTGAGCGCGGTGACGACCCTGCACAACTCCGTCGAGATCGTGCGCTGGAATACCGACAAGATTTACTTGCAAGAGTTAGTACAGGCAGGCATTCCCGTGATCGCGACCTCGTTCGTGCGCGATGTCAGTGAGATCGATACCGCTCTGCTCAGCGCCGACATCATCGTCAAGCCAATCATCAGCGCCGGCTCGAACAACACGGCGCGATATAGGGATAACGCCGCAGCCGCCGCCGAGCACGTGTGCAAGATTCTTGGCGACGGCGTTTCCGTGCTCGTGCAGCCGTACGTCGCAACGATTGACGCGATCGGCGAGACAGGCCTTGTTTATCTAAACGGCGAGTTCAGCCACGCCTTTCACAAGGCAGCGATTTTCTCTAACGCGACGCAGGATCACAACGGCGTATTTGTCGAAGAGAAGATTTCAAGACACTGCGCCACGGCGGGCGAACGCCAACTGGGCGAGCGCGTCTGTCAATTTGTGGCGCATCGATTTGGCTCCGCGCCGTTATACGCCCGCATCGACATGGTTGCCACCGCGAGCGGCGAGTCCCAGTTGATGGAAGTCGAACTCACCGAACCCTCGCTGTATTTGCACACCGATCCTGTGGCACCTGACCGCGCCGCGACCGCGCTCGTTTCGGCGGTGGCCGCAGCCCAGCGGTAGCCTGACTGCCAATGAGCGAGCCAATTTCACCATCGACAGGCATGGCGGTCTTGCACCTGTTTTGCCACCCCGCGTCAGACTTCGACGGGCAAGCCGTTGTCGACGCCGTGAAGCGCGCGCAGGCAACCGGCCTGCAAGTTGTTTGTGTTTCCATGCTCGGCCACAAGTCGGACCTCGCGTTCATGGCCTTGGCATCCGACCTGCGCGAACTGCGCAAGTTTCAATCGGCAGTGCAGGCAGCTGGCGTGTTCATCACCGATAGTTATGTTTCGCTGACCGAAGTCAGTGAGTACGCCACGCACACTCCGCCAGAAATGATCAATGCGCGCTTGTATCCACAACTTCCGCCAGCGGGCAAAATGGCGTGGTGCTTTTACCCGATGTCTAAGAAGCGCGACCCAGAGAACAACTGGTTCACGTTGCCGTTCGAAAAGCGCAGCGAATTAATGATGGAGCACGGCAAGAGCGGCCGTACCTTCGCGGGGCGAGTCACGCAATTGGTCACGGGCTCCGCTGGCTTCGACGATTACGAGTGGGGCGTCACTCTGTTTGCGGTCAACGCCGACGACCTCAAGGATGTTGTATACACGATGCGTTTTGATGAGGCATCGGCCAAGTATGCCGACTTCGGCGCCTTCTATGTCGGAATGGTCACCCCGGTCGAAGAACTCGTACTGAGCCTGTAGAGATCGTCTTTAGGGTTATCTCGGTCTGGGCGGCAAATTGCACACCGAGTTGATGTACTTGCGCGATGCCTACCTTGACAGTTTTACGGCGCGCGTGCTCGAAGTTCGCGACGGCGCCGTAGCCCTCGACCAGACCGCCATGTACCCAACGGGCGGCGGTCAACCGCACGACACCGGCTTTATGAATGGCGTCGCCGTTACCGACGTACGTAAAGAAGGCACAATCGTCTGGCACACTCTCGACGGCGCAATGCCGACAGTGGGCGAGAGCGTCGCCGTGACGATCGACTGGGACCGACGCCACAAGCTAATGCGTACGCACTCGGCGTTGCATGTGTTGTGCGGCGTTATCTGGAACGAATGGCGAGTGCCGGTTACGGGCGGCAACATGGAGCCACTTAGTGCGCGAATGGATTTCGAGTTCGATCCGCTACCGGAAGGCTTCGTGACCACGGTCGAAAATCTAGTTAACAAGGCCCTGGCCAGCGATTACCAAATCGAGGTTTCGTTTTTGGCGCGCGACACCGCGGTGGCCGACGAAGATCTCATTCGCACGAAGGTCAACATGATTCCCGGTTCGGTAACAGAGATTCGCGTCGTCAACATCGTCGGCCTAGACAAGCAAGCCGATGGTGGCACGCACGTGCGCTCAACCAATGAGATCGGCCGCATCAAGGTTCTCAAGACCGAGAACAAGGGCAAGGGTAACAAGCGCATCAGGCTAGAGATCGTCGATGCCTGAGACCAAGTCGGCCGCTAACGCGCGGTTTATCCGTTTCGCCCAGGAACGCAACGACGCCATTACCGCCAATCAGCTGCAGGGTCCGGCATTGTGTTCCACGCTGTCGAAGATCACGGACGAGTGGCTAAAGGAATTATTTGCCGCCGCCTGTACAGAACTAGACGAAGACGACGGCGTTGCCCTACTCGCGGTCGGAGGATACGGTCGCGGCGAACTGGCCCCATACAGTGATCTCGACCTAATAATCGTGCACGACTCGTGCAATGTGATCGATGCCCTCGCCTCAAAAATCTGGTATCCAATTTGGGACACCAAGATCAAACTCGGTCACGGTGTACGCACCCGAAAAGAAACCCTCAAGATAATCGCGGATGACCTCGACGTCGCCACATCAATGATGACGGCGCGCGTAATCGCTGGCGACGCGGTCTACGCCAATTTGATCATCGACGAAACCCGAGCGCAAATTAGAAAAACAGGCAGGCGCTGGTTCGGCCAATTGCATAGCCGCGTTCTGCAACGCCACGCCAAGGCCGGCGAAGTTGCTTTCTATCTCGAACCAGATCTCAAAGAGGGCCTCGGCGGCCTGCGCGATATCCACGCTCTGTGGTGGGCAATTGCGGCCGGATTCGAACTTTCGCTAGCAGATCAGCACGCGCTCGCAGAGTGTCATGAAATTCTTACGACTGCCCGCGTCGGGTTGCACCGCGTCACCAAGCGAAGTGGCGATGTCTTGCATCTGCAAGATCAAGATGCCGTCGCCGCGATAATTAACATTTCTGACGCCGACGAACTAATGGCGATGATTGCCAGCGCCGGTCGCCGGGTCGCGTGGATAGCCGACGAAGCATGGGCGCGACTCGACCCATCGAAAAATTCGCAGGAGACACCGGTCGGCGTCGCACCCTCGGTGCAATTGCAAAACGGCGCAATTCATCTCACCGCCGATGCGCAACCCGCATGCGATCCGACCTTGATGCTGCGCGCAGCTACCGCGGCTGCGCGTCACGGAGTACGCATCGACCGCCAGTCGCTAAATCGCCTCGGCGAGCAAACTCCTCAGTGGCCAGACCCGTGGCCGGCAGGTGCGAGCGACGACTTGGTGGCGCTGCTGCTCGAAGGCGAGAGCGCCATCGCCGTGATCGAGAGTCTCGATCAGCACAACTTGCTGACAAAACTTCTACCCGAGTGGGCGCCAGTTCGTAGCAAGCCGCAGCGCAACGCCTATCATCGCTACACGGTCGATCGCCATCTCTGGCAGACCGCCGCCAACGCCGCCGCTCTCGTGTCACGAGTTTCGCGCCCCGACCTGCTCGTGCTCGGGGCCTTGTTTCACGACATCGGTAAGGGGTATCCGGGTGATCACACCGAAGTAGGTATCAAGTTGTTCGCCACGATCGGCCCGCGCATCGGTCTGGCGCCAGAAGACAGCGAGACCATCTCGTTAATGATCGAGCATCACCTGCTGTTGCCCGATGTCGCCACGCGCCGCGATCTTTCTGACGACGCCACGATTACGAGCGTCGCAACAACCGTCGGCACGTCGACGATGCTCGAACTGCTGGCGGCGCTCACCGAGGCCGACTCATTGGCCACGGGCACTGCGGCGTGGGGTAGCTGGAAGGCCGAGTTGATGAAGACTCTCGTAGATCGCGTGCAACATGTGCTCGGCGGTGGAGATGTGCACGAAGTGATGTGGCGACTCTTTCCGACCGCGCCCGTGCTCGAGACAATGGCACTTGGCAAACTTGCCATTCAAACCTCGGCAGACTGCATCACCGTCGTTAGCCCCGATCGCCCAGGCACATTCTGCAAGGTCGCCGGCGTAATGGCACTGCACGGGCTCGACATCGTCGGCGCCGAAGCGCACAGCGACGAACAGGGCATGGCCGCGTCAGAGTTTCGTGTCCAAGTTGCGGCCGACGACGCAATTGATTGGCGGCCAATCGTTGCCAACCTTGAGCGTGCGATGCG
>JBKJMC010000050.1:0-2648 GCA_046596615.1 Ilumatobacteraceae bacterium
TCAAATCGTGAAAAACACGATTGTTCGGGCCAATTTCGTCGGCACCGCGCTGTTTGTGATATCGGCGACATATGCCGCAACTATCTTCACCCCTAATGCTCGCGCCGTCGGGGTAGCCGTGGCCTTGGCATTATTCGCGATTGGCGTGGCTACTTTTATTTGGGGATATTTCACCGCGGTGCAGCGCAGTCGACACGATGAGATATCAGTGGCGACACTCTTCTTGTTAACTGCTGGAGTTGCTGAGTCAAGGGTGCGTCTGGTCATGAATGGTTGCCTTGCCGCACAGATTCTTGTGGCACTTGGGGCCGCTCTTAGCCGTGCCTCAACCGATGGCCGGTCGGGCAGCACCTTGGCCTTCGGAGTTCTGGTACCGCTTTTCGGGGTAGGCCTTAACGGCCTGTGGGCCAGCCGAAACGGAAAATTTTCTGCTCGAAAGAACGCCGAATCCTCCACTTCTGCCACCGAGATCGGCAAGGATGTAGACCATGGTTGATACTGGTTCAGACGTGGCGGTAA
Organism: Ilumatobacteraceae bacterium; assembly: GCA_046596615.1. Classification (GTDB taxonomy): domain Bacteria; phylum Actinomycetota; class Acidimicrobiia; order Acidimicrobiales; family Ilumatobacteraceae; genus UBA3006. The sequence goes on from JBKJMC010000050.1 coordinate 520, forward strand.
TTTCGGCTCCGCCCGAAAAGTGTTTCGCGGTCGCGAGCGATTTCGAAAAATATCCACAGTGGGCAAGCGACGTTAAAGAAGTAACGGTTTTAGAGCGCGACGCACAAGGTCGCGCTCAAAAAGTTGAGTATCGAGCATCTGCTCTTGGTCGCAGCACGCACTACACCTTGACGTACGACTACAGCGAGGCGCCGCAGCGACTGTCGTGGTCGTTGGTCGAGGGCGACATCATGCGCGCCATCAAGGGTGCCTACACATTCGAGGCAGTCGCCGAGGGAACGCGGGCCACATATGACATGGCGGTCGAATTGGTAATCCCGCTGCCGGGTTTCGTCAAGCGACGTGCCGAAGTGCGCATTTTAAATACGCTTAAAGAACTGAAGACCCGCAGCGAATCGTGACCTGGCGAGCCGGCATTGATGTCGGTGGCACAAAGTGTCTCGGGGTGGCAATCGATGAAAACGGTGTCGTGCAGGCAACGATTCGTAAACAGACTCCTCCAGCAAATGAGCTAGCCGACTTATTAGTAGAGATTTTCGGCGAGTTGGGTGATTGCGCAAGTCTCGGCGTTGGTGTGCCGGGGCTGATTACGCCGGACGGCGTAATTCGCGCGTCACCGAATTTGCGCGGCGCCACCGAGATTCCGTTACGGGCTCAACTCGAAGAACGCTTGAAGTCGCGAGTGTGGGTCGACAACGATGCCAACTGCGCGTGTCTTGCCGAATTTGAGATTGGCGCCGCGCGCGGGTTCAACGATGTTTGGATGGTCACCCTCGGCACCGGCATCGGCGGCGGTCTTATCTGCGGTGGATCCTTGCAGCGCGGCGCGCACGGATACGCGGGCGAGATAGGGCACATGGTTGTGCATTTGGACGGTGTGAAATGTTCATGCGGCCGCTCCGGATGTTGGGAGCGTTATGGGTCCGGCAGTGCGCTGTCGTACCTCGCTGGCGGCGAGCGAGGCGAGTCGCTGATCGCGCGGGCAGCTCTCGGCGATCCAGACGCAGTCGCGATCGTCGACGTGTTCGCCAAATGGGTTGCCGTTGGCCTCGCGAATTTGACAAACTTGACAGATCCATCGTGCATCGTGTTGGGCGGTGGCCTAGCGACGTCTTCGGAAATTCTGATGCCAGTTGTGCAAAAGTGGTTTGCCGAGATGTTGTATTCGCCAGAACATCGGGCTCACCCGCGCCTGAGCGTGGCAGAGTTAGGCGAGAACGCCGGCGCAATTGGTGCCGCATTTTTGCCCACTCACTGAAGTCAAAATTCAACGTCGTTTTTCTTCGGCAAAAGAGTAGTTTTACTAAATGGAGTTTCGCCGAATCACGAATCTGCCGCCGTATGTATTTACGATAATCAACAATCTCAAGATTCAGGCCCGTCACGATGGAGCCGATGTTGTCGACCTTGGCTTCGGCAACCCAGACATCCCCTCGCCGCAGATCGCGGTAGACAAACTCATAGAGGCCGCGCAGAATCCGAAGAACCATCGCTATTCGCTGTCGCGCGGACTGCCAAAACTACGCGAAGCAGTCGCCGACATGTACAAGCGCAACTGGAACGTCACGCTTGACCCAGAGTTGCAGATCACCAACACCATCGGTTCTAAAGAGGGCTTTAGCCACCTGATGTGGGTTTTACTCGACCGCGGCGACGCCGCAATTGTGCCCAGCCCGAGTTATCCGATTCATATCTTCGGCCCACTGTTCGCAGGGGCCGATGTGCGTCAGGTGCCGATGCGCAGCCAGCAGGTCATCGACGACAAGCAGTACGCCGACGAGTTCTTCCACAACCTCACCGAAGCCTGGAACGTCGGTTGGCCGCGCCCACGCGTACTCGTAATTTCGTTTCCTCACAACCCAACTGGCGCAACGGTCGACCTGGCGTTTATGCAGCGCGTCGTCGATTTTTGCCGTGAGCGCGAGATGATCGTGGTACACGACTTCGCCTACGCCGACGTCGGGTTCGACGGCTACATGCCCCCGAGCATCTTGCAGGCCGATGGAGCGCTCGAGTGCGCCGTCGAGTTGTATTCGATGACCAAGAGCTTTTCCATGGCGGGCTGGCGGTGCGCCTTCATGGTCGGTAATTCAGAGGTCGTGCAGGCGCTGGTCAAGTTAAAGAGCTAT
>JBKJMC010000057.1:0-2709 GCA_046596615.1 Ilumatobacteraceae bacterium
GTCGCATCAGCGACGTTCCCGTGATTATGGTCACCGCCCGCGTCGACACCCACGACGTTGTCGCCGGCCTTGAAGCCGGCGCCGACGACTACCTCACCAAACCGTTCGCGCCCAAAGAACTTTCCGCCCGCATTCGCGCGTTGTTGCGCCGCGTCCGCCCGTCTGCGCCGGGGCACTCGCGGTTAGTGTTCGGCAACCTCGAGATCATCCCCGACGAGGGCAAGGTGCTTCTCGACAAACAAGAACTGCAGCTGACTAAGACTGAGTTTCGCTTGCTCTGCGAACTTGCGCATGACCCAGACGGCGTCTTTAGCCGCGAGGTTCTCCTCGACAAAGTTTGGGGCTACGGTTACTTCGGCGACGGGCGCTTAGTAGATGTGCACATCCGCCGCTTACGGATGAAGGTCGAAGTAAATCCGGCCGAACCGCAACACGTCGTTACCGTGCGCGGGCTCGGCTACAGACTGCAGTCGTGACCCGACGGCCATTCACGCGCCGAATCGGCATTCGCAATCGCATTCTGATTACTTTTGGGACAGGCGCAACGATCTTGTCGATCGTGCTAGCCAGCACAACTTATGGCATCACCAAGGCCAACTTGCTCGACCAGCGCGAGTCGACGAGTATCAATCAGGCATACATCAACGCTCAACGGGTGCAACGGGATTTGATTCGCGAGCCCAATGACGTCGCCGCCGCCCTCGAGCAACTCGGTAGCAGCGATCGTCTGTTGCTGTTCGACAAGGCGTGGAGCCGATCGAGCCCTCTCTTCGGACCCAATCAAATTCCGCCACAAATGCAGAACCGAGTGATCGATGAAAAAATCGCCACCCGCATGATCATCGGCTTTCGCAGCTCGCATTCGCTCCTGATCGGCATCCCGCTGCCGCAGATCGGTGCCTCGTATTTTGAGTTGAACTCATTTTCCGAAATCGAAGACACCCTAGACAGCGTTCGACTCGCATTACTGCTCTCGGCGTTCATCACCCTGGTGATTGGCGTCAGCCTCGGCGTGATCGCCTCGCGACGCGTTGTACGGCCGCTGGCAAACGCGGCGCGAGCCGCGCGCGAAATTAGTGACGGCCGGCTCGAAACCCGACTCGAATCTAGCGATGACCCCGACTTGCAAGCCCTATCTACAGCGTTCAACGAGATGGTCGCCACGCTCCAGTCTCGTGTCGAGCGCGACGCCCGTTTTACTTCTGACGTCAGCCACGAATTGCGCTCGCCGCTAATGACCCTTTCGGCCTCGATCGAGGTTATGAATTCGCGGCGAGACGAGCTCGCGCCGCGCTCGCAAGAGGCGCTCGACCTGCTCGTCGGAGACGTAATCCGCTTCCGCGGCCTCGTCGAAGACCTGCTCGAAATTTCGCGCTTCGATGCGGGGGTAATCAAATTGCTTCGCGAAGACCTCAATCTCGAAGAGTTCCTGCGACAGGCCGTGCGCGTCAGCAGCCTGCCCAACACCGAGATCGTATTTGACCCAAGCGTCGGCGGCGTCGTAATCCGCGGCGATAAGCGCCGCCTCGCCCGCGTCATCGCCAACCTCATCGACAACGCCCGCCTTCACAGCACAGGCAACGCCACGATATTTATAACGCCTCCAGATTCGCTCGCCTCCAATTCGCTGTTCGCCGCGAATCGAAATACTGTTTGGGTGATCGTTCAAGACAACGGCGAGGGATTAATCGAGGGCGAGTACGAAAAGATTTTTGAACGCTTCTCTCGAGGCGGAATCGCGGGTAGCCGAAGCGCGTCAGAGGGCGCGGGACTCGGTTTGGCCCTGGCCCGCGAGCACATAACGCTTCACGGAGGTCGCATCTGGGCGGAGCGGCGCCGCGATGGTTTGACGGGAGCCAGATTCGTAATCGAGATTGCTGTCGAGTCGCGCACGGCGGTGGTGCTCTGATGAACCGCAAATATTTGTGGGCAATCTTCGCCTCGCTTGTCGGAGCCGCGGTCTTGAGTGCCTGCGGCGTTTCGGTCGATGAATCTCCGCGCGATATTGACCCCGCCAAGCAAGAGATCCTCGAATTACCGACCACATTGCCATGAGCGACTTAACATGAACCCAGTAATCGCCATCGACGCTGGCACAACTGGAGTGCGCTCTCGCGCGGTTTTCGCCGACGGCCGTAAATCTATCTCTGCTTATCGCGAGTTTAAGCAATACTTTCCACAACCAGGATGGGTCGAACACGACGCCAATGAAATATGGGCCGCCGTGCAAGCCACGCTTGCAGAAGTAATCGCCCAACTCGATGAGCCCGTCAGCGCAATCGGCATCACTAACCAGCGCGAGACAATCGTGGCTTGGGACAAGTCGAACGGAGTTCCATACGGTCGCGCCATCGTCTGGCAGGACCGCCGCACCGCCGATCGTTGCGCTGAACTGCAAAGTGAATTGTCGCTCGTGCGCGCCCAAACAGGATTGGTACTCGACCCCTATTTTTCTGCTTCGAAAATTGAGTGGTTATTGCAACACGGCAATGTGCCGTTGACGCGTAGCCTGGCGCTCGGCACCATCGATTCGTGGCTCATTTTTAAACTTAGCAACGGAAGCGCGTTCGTCACCGACCCCACCAATGCCAGCCGCACGATGTTATTCGACATCACTACCATGCAATACAGCGCCGAGTTATGCGGCCTCTTCGGCGTGCCGCGCGGCGCGTTGCCGAATGTTGTTGCATCTAGCGGCCGCTGCGCCGT
>JBKJMC010000059.1:0-2529 GCA_046596615.1 Ilumatobacteraceae bacterium
GCCGTGGTTCTGGGGTCGAAATGCGTCCGCGCGATGTCAACGTGCGCATTCCGTCCGGCGTCAACGACGGCCAGCGCATTCGTCTCAAGGGCCGTGGCGTACCAGGCCGAAACGGTGGCCCGCACGGCGACCTCTTTGTGATCTGCCAAGTTGCGCCGCACCAATTGTTTGGCCGCGAGGGGGCGCACCTCGCAATTCGCTTGCCGATCACGTTTAGCGAGGCCGCGATCGGAGCCGACATCGATGTGCCAACGCTCAGCGGAGAGACGGTCAAGTTGCGTCTTAAGGCCGGCACGCAATCTGGTTCGCGCCATCGCGTCAAGGGCAAGGGCATCACTGTTGGCAAAGTCATCGGCGACCTCATCGTCACTGTCGACATCGCCGTTCCAAGCGTGATGACGAAGGAACAAAAGAAGGCAATTGAAGAAATGGCGCAGTCGTTTACGAAGTCGCCCCGCGAAAACCTTCTAGACGGTTCAAAAAGGAGCTGATGTATGGAACGCGAAAACCATGCCGTTTATGTAATTTCGGTTGCCGCCGAACTCTCAGGCATGCACCCGCAGACGCTGCGCATTTACGAACGTCGCGGGTTGTTGCAACCGGCCCGCACCGCGGGCGGTAATCGGCGATACAGCGATGCCGACATTCAACGCCTATTGCGAATTGCCCAACTCACGGCGGCGGGTATGAACCTTGAGGGCATTCGCCAGGTGATGCAACTCGAACAACAAGTTCGCCAATTGAGCGCAGAGTTGGCGAATCTACAGAGCGAATTGAACAAGGTTGCCGTCGCTGCGCAGCGCGGTCGATACGACCTTGTGCCGTTGCATCAAACGGTGTCGCTGTTTGGCGGTCGATCGAGCATTTTGAAAAAGGAAAAATAACCATGGCTTCCAATCCGCAAATGAGTATGGCCGAGCAGGATGGCCAGGTTCCGGCTCTCGAAAAATACGGGACTGACCTTACCGCTCGAGCCCGCGATGGCAAGATCGACCCAGTCATTGGTCGTGACGAAGAGATTCGCCGCGTAATTCAGGTGCTTTCAAGACGCACGAAGAATAATCCAGTGCTAATTGGCGAGCCTGGCGTTGGCAAGACCGCAATAGTTGAGGGTCTAGCGCGCAGAATCGCCAGTGGCGATGTGCCCGAAGGGCTAAAAAATAAGCGGCTAGTGTCGCTCGATATCGGGTCGATGCTCGCGGGAGCAAAATATCGCGGTGAATTTGAAGAACGACTCAAGTCCGTGCTCAAGGAAATCATCGATGCGGACGGCGATGTGATTTCGTTTGTTGACGAAATCCACACGCTTGTCGGTGCCGGCGGAGCCGAGGGGGCGATGGACGCGGGCAACATGATCAAGCCGATGCTCGCGCGGGGCGAATTACGAATGATCGGCGCCACCACGCTCGATGAGTATCGCAAGTACGTCGAAAAGGACGCAGCCCTCGAACGGCGTTTTCAACAGGTATTTGTCGGCGAGCCAACGGTTGAAGACACGATTGCGATACTTCGCGGTCTCAAAGAGCGGTATGAAGTGCACCATGGCGTGCGGATTCAGGACAACGCCCTTGTGAGCGCGGCGGTACTTTCCAATCGTTATCTCACAAATCGGTTTCTGCCCGATAAGGCAATTGACTTAATGGACGAAGCGGCGAGCAAGTTACGTATTGAAATAGATTCGATGCCAACCGAGATAGATGTCGTCGATCGTCGCATCCTGCAACTCGAAATCGAGAGGGTAGCGCTATCCAAGGAGAGCGACGCCGCCTCTAAAGAGCGACTCGCGTTGCTCAATGAGGAACTGGCCGAGTTGCAAAAACAGAGCGCAGAGATGAAAGTGCATTGGGACGCCGAGCGACATGCAATTGCTGCAATTAGAAGTTTGAAGGAACAACTCGAAATGCAACGCCTGAACGTTGAGCGCGAACTCAATCTCGAGAAAGCAGCAGAAATTTTATACTCGAAGATTCCGGAGATAGAGCGCAGAATTACAAAGGCCACATCAGAGCTCAACAATTTACAGAGCAGCACCCGCATGCTCAAAGAGGAAGTAGACGCCGAAGATATCGCCGAAGTGGTTGCCAAGTGGACCGGCGTTCCTGTCACCAGATTGTTGGAGGGCGAGACGCAAAAACTCGTGCACCTCGAAGAGTTGTTGCATCGCCGCGTAGTCGGCCAAGATCACGCCGTTGGCGCAATTGCGAACGCGATTCGCCGCAGCCGCGCTGGGCTTTCGGACTCGAATCGACCGATCGGCTCGTTCATGTTTTTGGGACCAACCGGCGTTGGCAAAACCGAGTTGGCCCGTGCGCTTGCCGAATACTTATTCGACGACGAGCGGGCGATGGTCCGTATCGACATGTCCGAGTACATGGAGAAATTTTCAGTTAGTCGATTGATCGGCGCACCTCCAGGTTATGTCGGATACGAAGAAGGCGGTCAGCTCACCGAGGCGGTGCGCCGTCGGCCGTACTGCGTGATATTGCTTGACGAAATCGAGAAGGCCAACAGCGAAGTTTTCAACATTTT
>JBKJMC010000076.1:0-3500 GCA_046596615.1 Ilumatobacteraceae bacterium
GCCGCGTCTAGATCGGCGATCACCTTAAGCGTTCGATACGACAAGCGATCCCGAGCGACGCCGGCGTTGAGCACGAACTGCACGAGGGCGCGATCGAGCAGGCCCTCGTCGCTGCGCGAGATGCCAACCGTGACGGTCTTGGCCTGATGCTTGATGGCGTCTACTGGGCGAGTTAGTTCATCGATCGAACGCGTCAGGGCGGAGGTCAGGTCGTCTAGCAGCGCCTCCGGAGAACCGATCTTGCCCGAATCAAATTGATATGCCTGCAAAGGGTCCGCAGCCATCACATCGCGCAGCATCGTGACCACGCGCACCGCGGTCGAGGCCTCGAGGTTGCCGTCGTAATTACCGGTCGTCAGCGCGTCGAAGAAACGCCCCGCGGGCTGAACAATTTCGAGGCGCACCTTTTGCAAGAGTTCGCTCCCCACTCCGCCCCGCTCGACGGCGTGCTCGATCACTTCCCGGGCCTCGCGCAGTGGCCGCGCCATGGCGTCGATTGCCAGCGCGGCCTCGTAGCCGAACAAATGCCCGACCATCACGCTGAGCACGAAGGCCAACCGCGGATCGACTTGGGGCACCAAGATTACGGCAGCGGCAGCATCGAAATGTTGGGCGCCTTCGGTGGCGACCACGATTGGCAGCGACTTGTGGGCCTTGTAAATGGCGATCTCTTTGGCCACGTCAAGCGCGTTGCCCTCCGAGAGACCAGCGGCACACACAAAAATTAACGGCTCGCACGATAGGTCAATGTGCTTCTTGTCCTCAGTGATGTCGCAGGCGATCGACTTGTAACAAAGTTCCGAAAGCTTGATGCGAACCTCTTCGGCCGCGACCGAGTTAAACCCATTTCCGACAACTGTCCAGTACCGCCGCGCGGGCGCGAACCTGCGCGCAGCCTCGGCGATTTGTGGCCGCAGCGCCAACACCTTGACTAACGCTTCTGGAATTGTGCGCAAGGCGGTCAACAATGCGTGGCGGTCATCGTCGCTCCCAATATTGATCTCGGCAGAGAATGCGCACGCTAGCAATGCCCCTGCGGCAACTTGTGAATAAAACGCCTTAGTGCTGGCGACGCTCATCTCGACATCGCGGCCGTCCGATGTGTACAACACGCCGTCGGCCTTGGCTGCCAACTCGCTGCCGCGGCGATTGACAATGGCGATCACGGCCGCGCCGCGCGAGCGCGCCAGGTCGACCGTGCGGTTCGTGTCGGTGGTCGTGCCGCTTTGCGAAATAGCGACAATCAGGGTGTCAGACATGTCCAGTTCAAGCTGAAACCCCGACAATTCTGTGGCAGGTAGCGCATCCACCTGAATTACTCCACCGCTCATCGTGCGCATAATCTGCGCCAAACTTTGCCCGGCGACGGCGGCTGTGCCCTGGCCGATAACTCGAATGTGTTTGAACTGGCGTTGCTTGAGCTTGTTGACCACCTGCAGCGGGATAACAGATTCGTCGAGCTCGGCGCGCAATACCCCGTTGCTCTCGGCGATCTTGCCGCGCAATGTCTTTCGAAAACTAGCAGGTGCCTCGCTGATTTCTTTAGACAAGAAGTGTTTGTGGGCGCCGCGATCAATATCGCGAGTAGTCACCTCGGCGCGCACAACGTCGGCATCAGATATTGCGACTTCGTTGCCGGCATATGTCATCAACCGAATGCCGCCAAGTTCGCCTGCCCGATCGCCGTCCAGGACGGCGATCTGTCCGCGGCTCGCTGGGTTTCCGGCGTCAGCGAGGGCCTCCCCATCCATGCGGATGTAGTGCACTGTCTCTTCAACGACCCCGTAAGGCTCGCTAGCGACGATGAAGCGATCTTCGGCGATGCCGATGTTCAGGCCCTGGCCACTACCTCGTAGAGCGAGCAATACGGTGTTGGGTTGCTCGGCACAGGCCGCCGCAATCGCAACCGAACCCTCGAACGTCGAGACGGTGGCGAGAAATGAATCCGCAAGATTCTTGGTTGCCGCAAAATTGCGCGAGATCAATGTAGGGATGACCTTGGCATCTGTCGTTATCGGCTCGGCGATTTTAAGATCGTTGCGAACCTTGATGTCAGCGTGATTGTCGACGTCGCCGTTCAGTGCAGCGACGACGTACGGCGCATTTTTGATCTCATCAACTTCGTCGCTATTGACAGGGTGAGCGTTCGGTTCAGAGATTATTCCCACGCTCGCCCACCGCGTATGTCCCAAAATCGCCACGCGGGCACCAGTTTGGCTGAGCAACACTCGCAGCAGTGCGTCGCCAGAAACAGCCGCACGCATAACTCGCGTGTTGTCGCCGAGTTCACCAATCTCGGCGGCCGCCTTATATACGAACGACCATGCCGTCGCTTCGGTGCGACCGAGACGAACGGAGCCGGAAGTGAAAAGCTCATCGTCAATGCGGCCTGCGATTAACGGCGCAATTCTGGCGTCGGTCGCCGACATTCCGTGGCCCCAGACCATCACATGAATACCCGCCGAGTCGCGGCCGCGAACTTCCATCCGATCGATGGCCGACAACGCCTGCTGAATTGCGTAATAGGCGCTTCGGGCAGACGCACTCGCACCCTTGCCGGCGAGGGTGTCGACAAGGCGCGCCGTGCGCAGCCGATCGTTGCGCAGCGACCATGAAGCGTCGCGCAACACAATTAGTTCGTTGCTGCGGCGCTCGATTTCATTCGCCGACAGCCCGACCAAGGCCTCGAAGGCTTGTTCGGCTGCGCCTGCGAGGGTGTCTAGTTGATCGGCGTGCGAGATGATTCCAGCACTTAATTCGAGATTGTCGGCCAGTGTGATTTGGCCCGCATCGCCGCGAAGGGCCGCGTCGACATCTGCAACAAGCTTGGCGGCAAGGGCGATGTCACCCGAAGTAGCGGCTTTCGTTGCTGCGTCAAGTTGACTCAAGAGATCGCCGGCGTGGGGCGCCGAGCGACCACTTGGCCGAGCGACCACACAGATGATCCCGCACATGGTCTCTAGGCTACCGAGCCTAATTACCCAAGCCGTTGCGCGACCACAGCGGCGAGATTCTCGGCGATTTCTTGGGCCTGTTCGTGCGACTGCGCTTCGACCATCACACGTACCAGATTTTCGGTGCCGCTCGAGCGCAACAATACCCTGCCAGTGTCACCAAGTTTGGATTGCGCGGCTCCGACTTCGGCGGCAAATATTTCGCCAACATCTACGCCGCGCTGCGCGACCTTCACGTTCAGCAATACTTGTGGAAAACTTGTCATCGCCGACTTTGCCATTTGTTGTAGCGGCGCACCCGCTCGGCGCACCATATCGACCAACAACACGCCAGCCAACAAACCATCGCCGGTTGTGGCGAGTTTGCGGTAGATGATGTGGCCGCTCTGCTCGCCACCCAGCGCATAACCATGAGCGTCTAACTCGGCCAGGACCGCACGATCGCCAACACGTGTGGTTACGACATTGATACCCCTAGCTTTCATCGCCCGATGAAAACCAATGTTTGTCATCACAGTGACCACGACGGTGTCGTCAACGAGTTGG
>JBKJMC010000167.1:0-3283 GCA_046596615.1 Ilumatobacteraceae bacterium
CGGGTATTCGCGACGCACCAGTGTTAGACCAGGCTCGATCGAGTCGGGCAGCGCGGCGAGCAACTCCTGTAGGTGGGCCTCGACGCCGTCTTTGGTCAGGCCGGGGTCCTCGCCGAGTTCATGCTGTGAATCGCTATGCACCTCGCGCATATAAATTGTCAGCGTCTCGCCCTTCGGGTTGGTGACGATCCAGCGGTCGTCGTGCTCTGTGAGCGTGTTCGGAGCATTCATCCAATTGAGCGGCTTGTACGCACCGCCATCGGCGTGAATCGCGATGCACCCGTCGGCCTTGACCATCAATAGGCGCATCGCCTCGCCGAGCGACGCTTCGAGTCTGCCCTCGTATGTGACGCTGCAGGTCGCGACGACCAATCTCACGGCTCGCGCCTATTCATTTGAGTATCGCGATCTGTCCCGCACGCGTACGAAACTAGATCAGCGGCCGACGTGTTCGCGCATGCGCTTTTGAATCAATCCTCGGCGCTTTTGCAGCTCGCTATAGGTCATCTTGTTGGTGGATGTGTCGACGCCTAGGCCGGCCTTGAAACTGTCGAGATTGATTTCGATCTGGGTGTGATCGATACCGAGCTCGCGGGCTAAGCGCTCACCATGTCGCTGCGCGAAAAGCACAGAGATCGCCTGAATCTCGCCGATTAGGTCGAGTTCTGGCGCGAGACGCGCTATCGCGCCGTCGAGAAACACCATGTTCTTAACGTAGAGCATCAGTTCTTTTGGCATTTTTGCGCCGTACCCAAGCATCGCCTTAACGATTCGTTGCACCTCTTTGACGAGTTCTTCGCCAGAGAGAGTTGTCGGGTCGATCACTGGCATGCCCAAGTTCAGGTCGACGATCACGGCGTCGATGTCGGTGTCGAGGGGTAATGCCCCGAGATCGCGCATTGCCTCGACCTGACCCTTGACGTGGTTAGTTGTGGCGCTGAGCATCAACCGCAAGAAAGCATTTCGTCGCGCGCCGCTCAGCCTGCCGACTATGCCGAAGTCTAAGAGCGCTGTACGACCGTCTGGCAAGACGAACAGGTTTCCGCCGTGCAGGTCGCCGTGAAACAGGCCGTGAATCATCGCTCCTTCCATGAATGCAATCATGCCGGTGCGGATTACCGCCTCGGTATCGATGCCGGCGTTTTTCATGCCGGCGACATCGTCGAACTTGAAGCCGTCGAGGCGTTGCATCACGAGGGTGCGGCGGGTCACGAGCCGTGGATGCGGTCGCGGTACAACGTAACCGTCTTGATCGAGGTCGCGCAACACCTTGGCGATCGCCAGCATGTTGTCGGCCTCGATTCGAAAGTCGAGCTCTTCGACGATCGTCTCGGCAAACAACTCGACGAGTGCCGGAGGGTTAGCGAGCGCGGCGATCTTGATGCGCCCGACTAAATGTGGAGCGAGCCAGGCCATCACGCGCAGATCCTTGCGCACGAGTCTGGCGACCTGCGGGCGCTGCACCTTGACGACGACTTCCTCGCCGGTCAGCAACTTCGCGGCGTGCACTTGGGCGATTGATGCCGCTGCGAGCGGTGTGGTTTCGAAGCGCTCAAAGACCTGTTCGATCTGGGCGCCGAGATCTTGTTCGACCACAGTTCGCACTCGATCGAAACTTTCGGCGGGCACCTGATCGCGGCAGCGTTTGAACTCCTCGACGAGTTCGGCGGGGAAGAGGCCTTCGCCGCTCGAAATTATCTGACCAAGCTTGATGTAGGTTGGGCCGAGGCGCTCGACGGCCTTGCGCATGCGCAACGAAACGAACGCGCGCGAGTCTTCGGCGCTAGAAAATTTGTTGCGGCGTTTTTTGATAAACCATGGCAACAACGCGAGAGCCAGAACCCACACGACTACGACGAGGCGGGCGACCGGCGGCACGCGCGTGGGCTTGGTGAGCACAGGAATTTCGCGTTGCGCGGAAATGCGTAAGGATTCGGCCTGCGGCTGCCACGAAATTTTCTGTTGGTCTAGAACCCAAGGTGCGACCTGGGTGAAAGAACCCCACTGTCGGTCGATTGGGTCAGTACCGATCAGGTCCGAGTTGGGGGTATCTATTGTCGAATTATTTTCGGGCGAAATCACCCGTTAAGTCTGCCCTCGCGAATGGCGCCCAACACCTGTTGAGCGAGGTGTTGTTGGCACACCACCAGGTCTGGGAGCCAAGTGTCACGCTCGTTATATATAAGGGGTGAGCCGTCGATGCGACTGGTGTGTAAACCGGCGGCACGCGCGACAGCAATTGGCGCCGCAGAATCCCATTGGTGTTGGCCGCCGGAGTGCACGTAGATGTCGGTCTCACCGAGCACCACGGCCATAGCTTTGGCGCCTGCCGAACCAAGCCGGGCAACTTCGCAATCGAGAGCCTGCGCGACGACGACGGCTTCGCGCGAGGCGCGACTGCGCGACACGACGAGACGCGGTTTGCCTTCGTGGCGCGGTGGCGATGGCGGTGGTGACGCCGTGCTCAAGGTGATGTTGAAAGCCGGCAACGCGACCGCGCCCGATACTAAATCGCCTCCGGGATGCTCGGTTCGTTGCCACAGCGCGACATGCACCGCCCAGTCGGCTCGGCCATCTTCGCCATATTCATTGGTGCCGTCGAGCGGGTCGATGATCCAGACACGATCGCTGCTCATGCGCACTGGGTCATCGGCGGCCTCTTCTGAAAGCACCGCATCGTTGGGTCGATGTTCGGCGAGTGATTCGATCAAGAACCGGTGAGCCACCGCGTCACCAGCATCCATCGTGTACCACGGAGACGCACCCTCACTGAAAAGTTGTTCGCGCAATGCCAGTAGTTGTATGCCGGTTTGGGTGGCGAGGTGCTCGGCCAGTTCGTGATCGGTGTAATTCACGAGGCGCTTCGCCCAAGGCGAGTAGCATCGCGAACTAATTTTCGAAGCGCCGATTCCTCGGTGCCTAGTTGCACGAGTTTGGTTATCTCGTACTCGAGTTGTTCGGCGGCTGCGTCATCGAAGGCGTCAATGCGGCGCTTGCTGGCCACGCTTGAAGCAGTCAACAAGACGATTGCCCCGGTTGCGCCGAACATGCCCGATGTGGTCACGAAGCCGATATTGTTGCCCGCAATAGACGAGATGATCATGCCGGCGATGCTCGCCACAAAAGCGATTGCGCAGGCGATGCGGATTGCGCGCAGCGAAGTTGTCATTGTGTTATCTCGAGAGCGGCTTGTATTTGATGCGGTGCGGCTGATCCGCGCCGATGCCGAGTTCCTTCTTGCGCCAAACTTCGTAGTCGCTGAAGTTACCCTCGAACCAGCGCA
>JBKJMC010000145.1:0-2546 GCA_046596615.1 Ilumatobacteraceae bacterium
TCCCGATGGAAAAACTCAACACCCGCGGCGGCGCAATTGCCTTGGGTCATCCATTCGGCATGACCGGCGCCCGCATCATGACGACCCTGATCAACGCCCTGCAAACCGATGACAAAACTTTCGGTATGGAGAGCATGTGCGTCGGCGGAGGCCAAGGAATGGCCATGATCATCGAACGCCTGAACTGATCGCCGGTTCGTACTATCTAACAGGCGGATCGTTTTGGTTCGCACGCGCGTGAAGTAATGCGGCCATCCCCGTGATTGCGAGCATGAGCGCGGCTACAACGCCGAAAGTCACGGTTGCTCCGTAGCGCCCGTAAACCGAGGGCATGATGAATGCCATCAATGTCGCGCCGAGGAGGCCAGCGGAGCCGCTGAGTCCCTGGGCCGCAGACGCTCGACCAGGCGGAGCCGCCTTGGCCACGGCGGCGGCAGTGGCGGGGTAGCCGACGGCATGCACGATTCCTTCGCCGAGGTTGATCGCGACGACGATCCACAGCGAATCAAAAAATCCGTAAAAAAATACGAGCGGCGTTACCGCCAGCAGCGACCACAGCGCGATGCGTTGAGGATGTCCGCGATCGGCAAGTTTGCCGCCCGCAGACGAGAGCAATATGAATGGCGCGCTGTACAGCGCGAACGACAATCCGACCATCATGTTGCCGCCGCCCAAATCGGTGAGGTAGCGATCCCAAAGTGCATCGTAAATGCCGATCGGTAATTGAATTGCCATCACCACAAGTACGGCCACGACTATGCGCGGGTGTCGCAACAACTCGAGGCTCGGGCGATTCGACTCACTGCTAATCACGAGCGTCGGAAATTTGCGCGGCGCGACGAAAATTGTTATCGCCAGAGCCACCGCGCCGAATACCAAAAAAGTTGACGAGATTCCGATCGGATCAATAAGAATGCCGCCGAGCAACGGCCCGATGACGAAACCGAGAAGTTCGACCGAGGCAACTTTACCGAGGCGCTCGCCGCCGCGCTGAGGGTCGAGGTTGGCGGCGATCGCGCGCACGGCTGGAAATACGAAACCAAATGACGAGCCCACGACGGCCCGCGCGAAAATAAATTGCACTAGGTTGTCGCCCGTTGCGAAGAGCACCGAGCCCGCTCCGGCCAGTATCAAGCCGATGACAATTAGTCGCTTCGAGTACCCGCGGTCGGCGTACGGGGAGACGAACAGTTGCACGAGCAGCCCCATCAAAAATCCGCTGCCAGCGATGAAGCCCAGGCCGGCTGGAGCAAAGTGATACGCGTCTTGCAGGTCGCCGAGCACGGCAAAGATCACGCTGTTGGCAGAGGCGGTTCCAAACGAGCAGGTCAGCAACAACAGCAGGTCGCCGCGGTGCTGTTGCTCGATCGTTCTCGTATTAGATGATGCGCTTGTCGCGTTGCTCATGGAACCTGTCACCGACCCAACTCTTCGAGCACCGCGTCGCCGAACACGGGCCATGCGTCACGCGCCCAAGTGTCGAAGGCGAGGTCGGTTAAAGCGCAGCAGGCAACGTTGGCCACGGGGTCGACCCAGGCGAAGGTTCCTGATCCGCCGAAGTGCCCGTATGTAGACGAGCTGTTGCGGGTGGCTGTCCAGTGCGGCGACTTATTGGCGCGCAACTCGGGGCCGAGTCCCCAGCTGCACGGGTTGAAGTAGCCGAAACCAGGCACGACTCCGCTGAGATTTGGATACTGCGACGACGTCGCGTCCAAAAATGTGTCGCGCGCAATCAGAGTCGGGCGCCTCATCTCGGCGAGAAACCTAGCCATGTCGTCGATGTCGCAGTACACATCCTTGGCCGCGTTGCCGTCGAGGTATGCGCTGGTCATCGCCAGGGGAGTGAACACGGCTTCGCGAAGAAAATCGGCGAATTCGAATTGCGTTGCGGTGGCGACGTGTTGGGCGATCATGAAGTAACCCGAGTTCGAATACACGCGCTTTCGCTCCGGCGAAATAAGCGCGTCAGAATTGGAAAATCCGTAGCCGCCGGCGTGGCTGAGCAGGTGTCGCAGCGTGCAACCTTCCTGTCCGACGGGGTCTTCGAGGCTGACAGACCCATCCTCGACGGCGATCAGCGTTGCCCACGCCGTCATCAACTTGGAGATCGAAGTTAAGTGAAACTCCATCGAGGTGTCGCCCTGAATGTGCAAGTTGTCGTTGTTGTCGATGACCGCAACGGAGACATTGGGCGCGGGCCACTGCCGCGTCAAATCGAATGCCCTCATGGGCATTAATTATTGCTGCGAATTAGTTCTGCAACGCGGAATGCGAGATCTAGCGACTGGCGCGCGTTCAGGCGCGGGTCGCACACGGTTTCGTAACGATGGTCGAGATCTTCGTTACTCACGGCCTCGGCGCCACCCAGGCATTCGGTGACATTCTCGCCAGTGAGTTCAATATGAATGCCGCCCGGCCAGGTGCCTTCGGCACGGTGCGCGGCGACAAAGCCAATAATTTCTTTCATGATGTCGTCAAAGTGACGTGTCTTTCGGCCATTCGGCGCGGTGAATGTGTTGGCGTGCATCGGGTCGCACGCCCACACG
>JBKJMC010000275.1:0-3021 GCA_046596615.1 Ilumatobacteraceae bacterium
GTGCGCATGATCGTGGCCAGCTTCTTGGTGAAGGATCTGCATCTGCCGTGGCAGTGGGGTGCCCGGCACTTCATGCAGCATCTCGTCGATGGCGACCTGGCCTCGAACAGCCACGGCTGGCAGTGGACGGCCGGCACCGGCACCGACGCCTCGCCGTACTTTCGAATCTTCAATCCGATTTCGCAAGGCGAAAAGTTTGACCAGGACGGCGACTACGTTCGCCGGTGGGTAAGCGAATTGCGCGACGCACCGGCGCACTTAATTCACGCGCCGTGGCTGGGAGTTTCGGGCCACGGCACCGCGAGCTTGTTCGAAAATTACACCGCGCCGATCGTCGACCACGCCCACGAGCGCGCCGAATCTCTGGCTCGATACAAACTCGTATCGACGAAGCAATCGCTATCCTTAAATGACACCGATGCTTGACGAACGTAAAACCGCAATCCTCCGCGCCATCGTTGAGGAGTACATCTCTACCGCGCAGCCGGTGGGGTCTTCGCACATCGCCAAATCGTCTGGCCTCTCCGTCTCATCGGCCACGGTTCGCAACGAGATGGCCGCGCTAGAAAACGAGGGTTTCTTGGCGCAGCCGCATACCTCGGCCGGTCGCGTGCCCACCGACAAGGGTTACCGCTTCTTCGTCGATCAGTTGGCGCCGAGCGGTCGCCTTGACTCTGTGTCGACGGCGCGGGTGGGCGAGTTCTTCGATCACGCCCACGGCCGCCTTGAAGAAACTCTGCAACACACCAGCATGCTGCTGGCACAACTCACCAATCACGCGGCCGTTGTTCTCGGGCCAAAGCACGAGATAGCCGTTGTTCGCTCAGTGCAACTTGTCGGATTATCCGCGCACCTGGCCACCGCAGTAATTGTGTTGTCGAGCGGCATGGTCGAGAGCCAGTCGATCGAACTCGCCGAACCGACTGGCGACGCCGTCTTAGTCACGGCAACGGCCTGTCTCGCGGCGGCAATGATCGGCCGGGCCTTGCACGAAAATAGTGCGCCTGCGCCATGCGGCGACGCCGCCGCAGATGTCATCGTCGCCCAGGTTGTCGGAACCCTGCGCACGCGGCGCACCGACGAGTCCGTGTTTGTTGGCGGTGCGTCGTCGATGGCCGAGGCCTTTGACGCGGTAGACATCGTGCGCTCGGTGCTGCACGCGCTCGAGCAGCAGTACGTGGTCGTCTCTCTCGTTCGCGACATGCTCGACCGCGGTTTGGCGGTGGCGATCGGCGCCGAACACGGCATCGAACCCCTGGCCTCTTGTTCAATGGTTCTCTCGCCAGTAATGGCCGACGGCACGATGGTCGGCACTGTCGGCGTGTTGGGTCCGACTCGAATGAATTATCCGCAAGCATTAGCTACCGTCGAGGTCGTCAGCGAGCGACTCGGTCGGCGCATTGCCGAGGGCTAAACGAAACATGGCAACAGATTTCTACGCGTTGCTTGGCGTTTCGCGCACGGCATCGACCGAAGCGATTAAAAAGGCGTACCGCAAGCGCGCCCGCGAGTTGCACCCCGACGCCAACCCCGGCGACGCGGTGGCCGAAGATCAATTCAAAGAATTGAGCCACGCCTACGAGGTGTTGTCAGACGACGACATGCGCGCGAGGTACGACCAGTTCGGCGAGGCCGGCATCAGTGGTCGCGGCACTGCCGGCGGTGGAGACCCGTTCGGCGGCGGCGGCGGGATGGGCGACATTTTCGATGCATTTTTCGGGGGCGGCTCTCCGTTTGGCGGTGGCGGTCAACGCGGTCCGTCTGGCCCGCCGCGTGGTCAGGACTTAGAGACGATCGCCGAGATCAGTTTTGAAGGCGCCGTGTTCGGATGCAAAGCCGAGGTAAAGGTGCGCAGCGCGGCGCGTTGCGACGACTGCGCTGGCAGCGGTGCAAAGTCAGGCACCAAGGCTGCTCAGTGCCAAGAGTGCGGCGGCGCCGGACAGGTTCGCCGCGTACGCCAGAGCATCCTCGGTCAGATGGTTACGGCGGCGCCGTGCCAACGGTGCGGCGCCACGGGTCAGACAATCGAATTTCCATGCCCAACATGTCGCGGAGAGGGCCGCATCGTCAAGGAAATGGAGCACACTGTCGAAGTGCCGGCCGGCATCGATGCCGGTCAAACGCTACGACTCACCAATCGCGGCGCGGTCGGCATTCGCGGCGGCGCGGCAGGCGACCTTTATGTGCACATTCGCGTGGCCGAGCACGATACGTATCGCCGCGAAGACGACGACCTTGTGACCGATGTGTCGGTGTCGCTGGCGCAGGCGGCGCTCGGTACGCACTTTACCCTGGTCACTCTCGACGGCGAAGAAGAATTAATAATCCCAGCAGGCGTGCAACACGGGCGCGAGTTCGTGTTGCGCGGTCGAGGCGTGCCGCGCTTAGCCCAGGGAGGCCGCAGCAAGGGCCGCGGCAACCTCCGCGCCAGGGTCGTGATCGAGGTGCCGACCAAATTGTCTGACACAGAGCGCGAACTGCTGCGCCGTTACGCCGAACTGCGCGGCGAGAAGGTCGCGCCCGTGGATGGCGGCATAATGTCGCGCATCAAATCAGCCTTTTCGTGACTAGGTTTTCGTGACTAGCCTGCTGCGCGATTCGGTCGCGCACGTATTTGTGGACGACCTGGATTCGCCCGTGCTCAACGACGAAGACTGTCGTCACCTGCTCAAGGTATTGCGGGTGGCCGCTCACGAAGTTGTCTCGGTCTGTGACGGCCGCGGGTCATGGTGCGCTGCGACAATTTCGCGTGATGGCGATCTACGCGTCACTAGCGAAGTACTAACCACGGCTGCGCCGCTGCAAACACTTACCGTTGCCTTCGCCCCGACGAAAGGCGACAAGCCGGACGATGTTGTACGCAAACTTACAGAGATCGGCATTAATCGCATCGCGTTAATCGCCGAATCCGATCGCGCCGTTGTGCGCTGGGTGGGCGACAAGGCCGACAAGCATGCGCAGCGCCTTTCGCGAATCGCCCGCGAGGCCGCAATGCAGTCGCGACGGCTGTGGGTGCCGGAG
>JBKJMC010000283.1:0-7541 GCA_046596615.1 Ilumatobacteraceae bacterium
CGAATGAGTAGTAGCTCACGGGCACAGGGATCGGCACGTTGATGCCGACCATGCCGACGTTGACGTCGTATTGAAACTGGCGGGCCACGCCGCCGTCGCGGGTGAATATGGCTGTGCCGTTACCGAACTGGTTGTCGTTGATCGTGCGCAAGCCTTCTTCGTAACTCTTGACGCGCATCACGGTGAGTACCGGCCCGAAGATTTCTTCGTCGTAACACTTCATGCCTGGCTTGACATTGTCGATAAGGCTCGGATTCAAGAAATACCCGATTTCATCAACCCTGTCAGTGCCATCGATCACGACTTTGGCGCCTTCGGCGGCGGCGTTGGTTACATAACCCGCTACCTTGTCGCGATGTTCGCGAGTGATCAGCGGGCCCATCTCTGCGGCCGGGTCTGTGCCAGGGCCGACCTTGATGTTTGGAACTCGGGTCGCCAACTTCTCAACGAGAGCGTCGGCAATCGTGTCGACCGCGAGCACGACCGAGACCGCCATGCAGCGCTCGCCCGCCGAACCATAGGCGGCGCTGACCGCGGCGTCGGCGGCCATGTCGAGATCGGCATCTGGCAGAACAAGCATGTGGTTCTTGGCGCCACCAAGAGCCTGCACGCGCTTGCCATTTTTGGTGCCCGTCTCGTAGACATATCGAGCAATCGGCGTCGAACCAACAAACGAGACCGCCGAGACGTCGGGGTGATGGAGAATCCGATCAACCGCCACCTTGTCGCCGTGCACAACGTTAAATACGCCCTCCGGCACGCCGGCCTGGCGCAACAGGTCGGCGATGAACATCGACGCCGACGGGTCTTTTTCGCTTGGCTTCAAGATGAACGTGTTGCCGCACATCAGAGCGTTTGCGAACATCCACATCGGCACCATTGCCGGAAAATTGAACGGCGTGATGCCAGCGACGACGCCGAGCGGCTGACGAATCGAGTACACATCGACGCCGCCAGATGCCTGCTCCGAATACCCACCCTTCAACAATGCTGGGATCCCACAGGCAAACTCGATGTTCTCGAGGCCACGGGCCAACTCGCCAAGCGCGTCGCTCGGCACCTTGCCGTGTTCGAGTGTTAACAACGAGGCAATTTCCTTGCGGTTGGCGTCGACCAACTCGCGCATCCGAAACATAATCTCGGCGCGACGCGACAAGTTCGTGGCCCGCCACGCAGGTTGCGCGGCCTTGGCCGCGGCGACAACCATGTCGACTTCGGCGACATCCGCAAAATCAACCTCGGCCTGCTGCTCGCCAGTCGCTGGATTAAATACCTTGCCGCTCTTGCCGCTCTTGCCGGCGACGACCTTGTTATTGACCCAGTGGCTGACTCTGTACATGATCTCTCCTGATTTTGTGGGGTGCGTTTAGTTTAGGTATTGGCAGAGGCCGCGCTTGACGAATCTGCCGTGACCCTTTCGACCAGAAAACTTGTCGTTCTCGACAACGACCATGCCGCGGGAGAGAACGGTGTCGACCTTGCCGTCGATCTTGAAGCCCTCCCACGAAGAATGGTCCATGTTCATGTGATGCTTGTCGTTGATGCCGATCTTCGTCTTGCCGTTCGGGTCCCACACCAAGATGTCCCCGTCCGATCCGGGGGCGATGATGCCCTTCTTGGGGTACATGCCGAACATTCGGGCCGGCGAGGTACTGCAGGTCTCGACCCAGCGCTCTAGTGAAATGTTGCCAGTTACCACACCCTGATAAATGAGTTCCATGCGATGCTCGACCGTGCCCATGCCGTTTGGAATCTTGGAGAAGTTGCCGATCCCGAGCTCCTTTTGATCTTTCATGCAAAACGGGCAGTGGTCGGTGCTGACAACCGCGAGTTCGTTCATCCGCAGTCCCTTCCACAAGTCGCCGTGGTGGTCGTGCTTGTCGTGCTTGCTGCGAATCGGCGGCGAGCAAACGAACTTGGCGCCTTCGAAGCCGGGCTGAGCAAGGTGATCCTCTAGCGTCAGGTACAGATACTGCGGGCAGGTTTCGCCGAACACGTTGAGCCCTTCATGGCGCGCGGCGGCAAGCGCGTTCAGTGCCTCCGATGCCGACATGTGCACGATGTACAGCGGAACGTTGCCGGCAACCTTCGAGAGCACGATCGCGCGATTCGTAGCTTCGCCCTCGAGCAACGACGGCCGGCTGTAACTGTGATACTTGGGGTCTGTCTCGCCGCGGGCGATGTGTTGCTGAACTAGAACGTCGATGGCAATGCCGTTCTCGGCGTGCATCATGATCGTCGAGCCGTTGTTGCTGGCCTGCTGCATGGCGCGAAGGATTTGGCCGTCGTCGCTGTAAAAAACGCCAGGATACGCCATGAACAGCTTGAACGATGTGATGCCTTCGTTTTTCACAAGGTAATCCATGTCGGCCAGCGCCTGATCGTCAATTCCGCCGATGATCTGGTGGAATGCATAGTCGATCGAGCAGTTGTTTTCTCCCTTCTTGTGCCACGTCGCCAGCGACTGTTGTACGTTTTCGCCAGAACGTTGCACTGCGAAGTCGACGATGGTCGTTACCCCGCCCCACGCCGCGGCATTCGTTCCCGTTTCAAACGTGTCGCTCGCATTCGTGCCGCCGAATGGCAACTCCATGTGCGTGTGCACGTCGATGCCGCCTGGGATCACGTACTTGCCGGTTGCGTCAATGACCTTGTCGGCGGTGATGCCCATCGCGTCGACCTTGCCCGGCTCGATCAGCGCGCTGATGGTTTCGCCATCGATAAGTACGTCCATCATTTGACGGCCCGTCGGGCTAACTACCGTTCCGTTTTTTATCAGAATGCGTGACATAACTACCCCCTATTTTTAGTTCTAGCGTTGTACCAGCTCGTCGTACGCATCCGGGCGACGATCGCGGTAAAACGCCCAGCGATCGCGCACACTCTTGATCTTGTCCATGTCTAGGTCGCGCACGATCAACTCGTGCTTGTACGGGTCTCCCTGCGCTCCGACGAACTTGCCCTCTGGGTCTACGAAATAGCTCTGACCGTAGAAGTCGTCGTCTCCGAGTGGCTCGATTCCAACGCGGTTGATCGCCCCGACGTAATACATGTTGGCGACCGCAGCCGCTGGCTGCTCGATCTTCCAGATGTACTCTGAAAGTCCGCGGCTGGTCGCCGACGGGTTGAAGACAATCTCTGCGCCGTTAAGACCCAGCGCGCGCCAACCTTCCGGAAAGTGGCGGTCGTAACAGATGTATACGCCGACCTTGCCGACTGCGGTGTCGAACACGGGATAGCCGCCGGTGCCTGGCGTGAAGTAGTACTTTTCCCAAAAACCCTTTACCTGCGGAATGTGCTGCTTGCGATACTTGCCGAGGTAGCGCCCGTCGGCATCGATGACGGCGGCGGTGTTGTAGTACAAACCGGCCTGCACGATCTCGTACATCGGTATCACCATCACCATGCCAAGCTCTTTGGCCAGCGCCTGAAAACGCTTTGTCGTCGGCCCGTCTGGTATCGGTTCGGTGTACGAGTAGTACTCGGGCTCCTGCACTTGGCAGAAGTACGGGCCGTAAAACAATTCTTGAAAGCACATCACCTGCGCGCCCTGCGTAGCGGCCTCGCGCGCCGCCAATTCGTGCTTGACGATCATCGACTCTTTGTCGCCCGTCCAGTCGGTTTGTAACAATGCTGCCTTTACGATTCTCGCCATTGCGACTCTCCCCTTTTGAGCAATTACCAATTATTAATTCGCTATCCCAGTCAGGCTACTGACTGCGCAGCCGCTTATAAAAGTCCGAGATTCTGAGGCTTGGTATCGATAGCCAGATTTAGCGCGCCTAATCTTTTTGAATGCGAAAACATCCAATATTTAGTCAACTGCTGCTATCAGGATTGGTACTTTCAACCCTCGCCGCCTGCTCAAGCGCTGACGATCAGACAAACGTAAATGACCGATCGCCGGGCAATTGCGACGGTGGTGCTGTGATCAGCGACCGCCCGCTGAAAATTGCAACGACCGTCGCCCCGATCACCAGCATCGTCGCCAACATTGCCGGCGGCACCGGCACGCTGATCACGGGCATCGTGCCAGAAGGAACTAACTCGCACACATTCGAGCCAAAGCCGAGTGACGCGGCAACGCTCGAAAATGCGGATGTGATATTCATTAACGGCCTCGTACTTGAAGAGCCGACCAAAGAATTGGCGGTCGCAAATTTGAAGGACGGCGCGATCATCTGCGAGATCGGCACAAAGTTTTTGCCCGAGTCGCAATACATTTACGACTTCTCGTTTCCTAAAGAGGGTGGCAAGCCCAACCCGCACTTGTGGACAAATCCGCCGATGGCCAAACAATACGCGGAGGTGGTGCGCAATGTGTTGGTGCGCCTGAGCCCGAACTACGCGTCGATCTTCAACGAAAACTTCGAGGCATTTGGCGCCAAGATTGACGCCCTCGACGCCGCGATGGTCACTGCCACTGCCACGATCCCCGAAGCACAACGCAAGCTCGTGACTTACCACGATGCTTACGCGTACTTCGCGGTGCATTACGGCTTCACCGTCGTTGGGGCGCTGCAACCGTCATCTTTTTCTGAACCGACGCCAAAAGAAATTGGCAATTTGATAAATCAGATCAAGGCCGAGGGCGTAACAGCGATTTTCGGCAGCGAAGTGTTCCCATCTCCCGTGCTACAGCAGATCGGCGCCGAGACCAACGTCAGATACGTTGACATCTTGCGCGACGACGACTTGATCGGCGAGCCTGGTGACCCAGAACACTCGTGGCTCGGTCTGATGCGCTTTGACTTCGCCACTATCGTCGAAGCCCTCGGGGGTGACGCAAGTGCTCTCAAGACTTTGGATGTCAGTGATGTGGTGCCCGATTCGGCGGTCTACCCTCAATAGCAGAGATGGATACGCCTGAACTGATCGTTTGCGAGCACGTTTCGTGCACCTACGGCAACGCGCCAGTAGTTGACGACGTCCACCTGACGATCAACCGCGGCGAGTTCGTCGGCATCGTCGGGCCGTCGGGTTCGGGCAAGACGACCTTGCTCAAGGCGATTCTCGGCACCCACCCCGTCGCCCACGGCTTAATCAAGCGAGTCGAACACCTTCAGATGGGATATGTGCCGCAGGTCGAAACGGTCGACTGGTACTTCCCCGTCACAGTCGAAGAGGTCATCGTCATGACCCGCACCAAGAGCCGATGGTGGCCGCGCATCTCTGCCGACGAGCGCGACGCGGTACACAATGTGCTCGACCGCTTGGGCATCGGCGAAGTTTCGCAACGCCACATTCGCGAACTTTCCGGCGGCCAGCAACAACGGGTATTTTTGGCCCGCGCGATGTTTCGCCAACCAGACATTTTGGTTCTCGACGAGCCGACATCCGGCGTAGACGTGCGCACACGGCACGAGATCTTGCACTTGCTTGCCGACTTGCATGCAGACGGCCTGACCATCTTGCTCACAACCCACGACCTCAACGGTCTCGCCGCCCACTTGCCGCGACTTGTGTGCTTGAACAAAAAGGTGTTGGCCGACGGTACGCCGCATTTAGTGCTCACCCCCGAGGTGTTAGAGGCAACCTACGGCGCGCCGATGGAGGTGCTCGAGCACGGCGGCATGCCGTTCGTAATCGATAGCGCGCGCAGCACGATGCGGGTCAACAAAATTGCTGCTCGCGCTTAATTTTTTCGAGCCCTACGGCTTTCAGTTCTTTCGCCACGGAATCGTCGTCGCCACGATTTCCGGCGGTCTGTGCGGATTGCTCGGTGTGTTCGTCATTCTTCGCGGCATGAGTTACATCGGACACGGTCTTTCGCACGCCGTGTTCGGCGGCGCGGCGGCGTCGGCAGTGTTAAAAGTCAACTATTTTCTCGGCGCCGGGTTGTGGGGAATAATTTCCGGAGTCTTGATCGCCCGCGTCGCTCGGCGTCGTGTGATTGGCGCCGACGCCGCGATCGGCGTCGTAACAACTGCGTCGTTTGCGCTCGGGTTGGCATTGATGAGCCGTTACGGCCAAGCCAGCCGAAGTATCGAGGCGGTGCTGTTTGGCAGCGTGCTAGGGGTGAAAATGGGCGACATCGTGGCGGTCTCGATCGTCGCGATAATTGGCGTAACCGTGGTCGTGCTCGGCTATCGCCGACTTTTGTTTTCTACATTCGATCGCGATGTCGCACAGGTTTCAGGCGTGCGCGTTTCGGCAATGGAGGCGCTGCTTTTGGTGATGCTCTCGTTGACGATCTTGGTCACGATGCGGGTGATTGGCACGCTGCTGATCTCGGCCCTGCTAGTGATTCCGGCGGCATCGGCGCGAATGGTCACCAATAGTTTTTCGCGCCTGCTGTGGATATCGCCGATCATTGGCGCGGCGACCTGCTTCGTCGGCATGAATGCCGCGTACCATCTCAATACCTCGGCGAGCGCCACGATCATCTTGCTCGACGCGATCATTTTCGTTGGCGTTTACGCCTTTGCGGGCACGCGCAGCAGAGTCAAGATGGCTTCGCTCGGCCACGTCTAGTACAAACCTCCCGCTTTAAACCACTTCGGGGTTGAGCTCGGTCATGCTCGCTCGAGCGGGTTCGCTACGCTGAGACCAAAATTGCGTGCGGCGCTGCACATCTCGCTATCAGCGCTGGCAAGAATATCCGCACCAACCACTAATGCTGACGCTATGTGGATTGCGTCAAGCGACCGCAATAGCGTTGACTCCGAAACTTCGCATGCAAGCTCGGCGAGACTAGGAGTTAACTCAATCACTGCGATTCTCGACCATAACTCTTCGTACGTCTTCATCGCCCGATCAATTAATGATTGCTTTAACCTGCCATCGCGGCCACCTCTGGCAAGTGCCGCTCGGGTCTCGACGCGCATTAACCGAGATGTAACCAAGTTCGAATTGCCGTCCCATATCTCTTCGGCGGCCGGCGTACCGTCTTCAAGAAATATAAGTTTTAGAAACAATGATGAATCAACATAAGCGATCATTCGTTGCGCATCTCACGAATAAGTTCGCTCATGCTCCTAGTGACCGCAAGCCTTCCTCGTGGTCTTGGGCGGCTTGAGTCGATTGCGGGGGTCACAATGCCCGCGTCAATCAGTTTTTGCAATCGACTCTCATCGTCGGACACAGGCACAAGTCGGGCAACGGGTTTGCCGTGCTCAGTTACGATCACAGCGGTACCCTCTTGGACCAGGTTGATGAAGTGGCTGAGGCTGTTCTTAAGCTCGCGGACGCCAACTTTGACTCGTAATTTTGCTCTCGTTTTAGCCATACGCTGATTGTAGCCACAATTGCACCACAAATGTTCCTACTTTTTATTGTCATGCCCCGATGTGTGCTGAATGTCCCACTGCGCGCCGTCTGGAGTGTCGCGCACTTCAATGTTTAGATCGGCAAGGCGATCGCGAATCATGTCAGACAGATCGAAGCGCTTGTCGGCGCGCACCTGCATCCGCAAGTCGAGCAAAACCCGCACGAATGGCCCAAGTACTTCTCGCGGATCACGCAGTCCGCCCGCTGCCGCACCCGCGAGACGCGTGATCATGCTGCGTAGCACTGCCCGTGCGTTGTCGGCGTCATCGCTT
>JBKJMC010000137.1:0-7473 GCA_046596615.1 Ilumatobacteraceae bacterium
ATCTTGTTTTACTACCTCGGTTTCGTGCCCGGTGGGCGCAACAACTTCTACCTATTTGGCGGCCTGACTTGCGTGCTCGGCGGCCTGTTTACGGCCACCAAATACCACTAATACTTCTAGCGCGTCACTCGACCGGCGCGACGAGATCCATTTCCTCAAGGCAGTGTCGCGGCGGAGGCGGGTCTTGATCTGGCGCCATCACAACGCGCAGTTCGACGCCACACATTGAGCAGCGATAGCGCACGTTGATGCGACGCATCTCGCCGGCGGGCGGCGGCTCTGGCAACGGCGAGGTCATGCTGCGCAACATGCCGATACCGAGGCGCCACACGAACGCCATGATCACTACGCCCGAAAGGACCCAGACTACGGTCCCGAACATTTGCTGTTGCTTTAGCCGAGGCGTTCGATGATGGTGGCGTTGGCCATGCCGCCGCCCTCGCACATCGTCTGCAAACCGTAGCGGCCGCCGGTGCGCTCAAGTTCGCACAACAGCGTCGTCATCAAGCGCGCGCCCGAAGCTCCGAGCGGGTGACCCAGCGCAATCGCGCCGCCGTTGACATTGACCTTGGTCATGTCTGGGTGCAGCTCTTTCTCCCATGCCAGGACTACCGAGGCGAAGGCCTCGTTAATTTCAATTAGGTCGATGTCATCCATTGTCAGGCCTGCTCGCTCCAGCACGCGCTTGGTGGCGGGGATCGGCGCGGTGAGCATGAACCGTGGGTCTTCAGCGGCCATAGCAAAATTGACGAATCGCGCGCGCGGCTTGAGGCCCAATTTCTTGGCGCGCTCCTCGCTCATGATCAACAGCGCGGCCGAGCCGTCCGTAATCTGCGACGAATTGCCGGCGGTCACTCGGCCGCCCTCTTCCGCTGGGCGAAAAACCGTCTTCAGCGACGCAAGTTTTTCTTTAGTTGTTTCGCGAATGCCCTCGTCGGTCGACATGATCTTGCCGTCGGCGTCGAGCACCGGCATGATCTGGCTCTGAAAGCGACCCTCTTGGGTGGCACGAGCCGCGTACTCCTGCGAACGGGCGGCGAACGAATCGAGATCATCGCGCGAGATGTTCCACTTTTCGGCAATCATCTCTGCCGAAGTGCCCTGACCGACCAGACCGCCGACATCTGCGTAACGTGCCTGAACCTTCGGACCGAACGGGAAACCGTACTGACGATCTGACACCGATGAGCCCATCGGCACGCGCGACATAACTTCAACGCCCGCGGCAACGACAACGTCATATGCTCCGGCCATAACCCCTTGCGCCGCGAAGTGCGCCGCCTGCTGACTCGAGCCGCACTGGCGGTCAACCGTCGTGCCCGGCACGGTGTCTGGCCAACCCGCCGCCAGCACGGCGTTGCGGGCCACATTCAATCCCTGCTCGCCGACTTGCATAACGCAACCCATCACAACGTCATCGATCATCGCGGGGTCGATACCCGTGCGCTTGACAATTGACGACATCACCTCGGCCGCCAGATCTACCGGGTGCCAATTTTTCATGCGGCCGTTGCGCTTGCCGAGCGGCGTGCGAATGGCATCAACGATGACTGCAGTATTCATAGGAATCTCCCGTAGCAATTCGAAAATAAACTTCTCGATACGCGCTTTGGCGCTCCACAAGTTTGCCTCGCCAAGACACGAAATCCCTCATTGAGGCAAAAAGTGGAGACGATGGGACTCGAACCCACGACCCCCTGCTTGCAAAGCAGGTGCTCTAGCCAGCTGAGCTACGTCCCCGCAGGGCGGTTTCAGGATAGCGGGCATTAGCGTGACGGGATGAACAATTTGATCCGCATGGGCCTGCAAATACCTCTATTTACTTATCCAAATGTTGCCGATCGGGAATTGTTCGGTCGGATAACCGACATTGCTCAAGCCGGCGAGAAGGCTGGCTTCGACAGCATCTGGGTGATGGACCACTTCTATCAACTGCCGGGACTCGGCAAACCTCAAGAGCCGATGCTCGAGGCGTACACGTTGTTGAGCGCGATAGCTGGCGTAACAAAAGACGTCAACCTCGGAGCGCTCGTCGGCGGCGTCACTTATCGCAACCCCGCCGTGCTCGCCAAAACCTTGAGCACGCTCGACGTCATTTCCCAGGGCCGCGCGATCTGGGGCATCGGAGCCGCGTGGTTCGAGATGGAGCACAAGGACTTTGGTTTTGAATTCGGAACATTTGGCGAGCGCTTCGAAAAACTCGAAGAGGCACTTCAGATTGTCAAGAGCATGTTCGTTAACGAAAAAACGACCTTTAACGGCAAGTGGTATCAGGTCAGCGACGCTCTCAACTCGCCCAAACCAATTCGCCCCGGGGGCCCGCCGGTACTGATCGGCGGCAGCGGTGAGAAAAAGACCCTGCGCATGGTCGCCCGATACGCCGACGCCTGCAATGTCTTCGGACCGGTAAAGCAAGTGCGCCACCTGATGTCGGTGCTCGACGATCACTGCGCCGCCATCGGCCGCGACCCATCTACAGTGTGCCGCACGCGCCTGAGCACGCTGATCATCGCCGACACCAAGGAGCAAGCCGAGTCCGAAGTCGCCGCCAGATTCGGCGCCACGAAGATCGCCGACCTTCCTCAAGACATCAAGGCCCGCGTCGAACACATGTCGACATACGGCAGCGCCGAGAGCGTCGGCGAAGAAATGCAGGCACTACTTGACGCAGGCCTCACCGGCCACATCTTCAATTTGCCTCGCGCCCACGACATTGATTCCGTGCATCGCGCGGGCGAAGTGCTGGCGCCAATACTGCTTAAGTAATCACTTAGAGCAGACAGTTTCAATCTGGCCGCAGATAACCCTGCCAAGTTTGGCGAATATCTCGGGGTAACCTCGCTCTATGGTCGGGGATCTCATTTATGCATTTCGCGTGATGCGACTGCCGCTTTTGGACGCAAGTGGCGCCTCTATTGGCAAAATCGACGACATTGTTGTCGTCCCGGGCCGTCAGCACGACGCCCCGAGCGTGTTGGGCTTTGTGGCCATTAACCAGCGTCGTCGCATTTTCATTTCGGCGGGCCGCATTGCCACGCTCGACAACTCTGGCGCGCGCCTCAAATCATGGGATGTCGACCTACATCCGTTTCGCCCACGCCCCGGCGAGCGCCTGATCGGCAAGGATATTTTGGATCAGCGAGTCGGCGATGAAGTGGTCAGCGATGTCGCCCTGCGTCTAACCGCAGGACGCTCGCCCGGTTGGCACGTCTCCAAGGTGCGCCTGTCGCGACGCAGTTTGATGCACCCACGCCCGAGTTACAGGCTCGTCGATTGGGAGCTGATCGCCTCGCTGTTCGCGCCAACCACCGCGATGGCAGCCGAAGCCGCGCGGCTTCGCGACATGCACCCGAGCGACGTCGCCGCAGTGATTCGCGCGCTACCAATCGAGCAACGAAGATTGCTTGCCGAGGCAATGGACGACGAGCGTTTAGCCGACGTATTGGAAGAGATGCCAGAGGACGAACAGTTGCGATTGATCGAAGGCCTCGACATGGAGCGACTTACGAACGTGTTCGAAGAAATGGAGTTCGACGACCTGGCCGACCTCTTGGCGCAGATGCCTGGCGAACAGCGCAGCAAAGTTCTCGAAGCGATGGACGACGACGACGCCGAGACGATGCGTCAACTTTTGTCGTATGCCGAAGGCACGGCCGGCTCCCTGATGAACCCCGACATCATCGTGTTGTCGCCAGACGCAACCGTCGCCGAAGCCCTCTCGGTTATTCGCGACCCGGATCAACTCGTCTCGATCGCAGCGCAGGTATTTGTCACCCACGCCCCGCATTACCCGCCGACCGGAACATACCTCGGCGTCGCTCATTTTCAGCGCCTGCTGCGCGAGCCGCCACATATGTTGCTCAAGCATTGTCTAGACAGCGAACCAACCATCAGCCCGCTGATGACCGAGCGCGAAGTTGCCGAGCGCCTGGCCTCGTACAACATGCTCGCCGTCGGAGTGTGCGACACGATTGGTCGCCTGCTCGGCGCGATCACGATCGACGACGTTCTCGACCGCACCTTGCCGCCGGACTGGCGCCGGCACCCGCGACCGACGGTGACATCATGAAACGGCGCCTCGACCTGGCACGGCCACGTCGCCGCCGTCCGCAACTCGGCGTGCACTACGATCCGGGTGCATTCGGCGAATTCTCCGAGGCGATTGCGCGCTTTATCGGCACCGCCCGCTTCCTAATTTTCCAAAGCGTCGTGGTCGTGCTGTGGTTGGCATGGAACATGCTGGCACCCTTCGACTGGCGCTTCGACCCGAATCCATATGGCGTTTTGACTCTGGCACTTTCGCTGCAGGCCGCGTATGCGGCGCCGTTGATCTTGCTCGCACAAAACCGACAAGAAGACCGCGACCGAGAGGAAAACAACGTCGATCGAAAAGTTGTGGCACGCACCCAGGCCGACACCGAATTTTTGGCGCGCGAACTTGCGAGCGTGCGTCTGGCGTTGGCCAGTGTCGTGACCAGCGATGAGTTACACGACCAACTCGAAAAACTGATTAAGTCGCTCGACAAGCCGAAAATCGACTAGTCGATAATTGCTATCTGCAATTCGCGCAACGGCCGATCACGTCGAGGCGATGGTGGTCAAGCACAAAACCCTCACTGTCCGCCAACTTAATTAGAATGCGGTCGATATCAAGTTCTAACGACTCTGGCACGACAATGTCGCGCACCGCTCCGCACTTCGAACACATCAGGTGATGGTGGTGGCCCGTCAGATCTTCGGATAACTCGTACCGCCCGATTTCGCCGGTTGTCACAACCTTGACAACGACACCCGATTCTTCTAGCACCACTAGATTGCGATACACAGAACTCTGAGCCAACCCCATAGTCGTGTCGCGAACGTCTTGAATTGTCAGCGGGTGTCCGCTTGCTATCAAAGCACCGACAATCTTTCGACGCAGTGGCGTGTAGCGCTGTCGTGCTTGGTCTAAGCGCAACTGCGCCTCAGTGTGAATCTCGACTGCCGAGTCGCCAGACTTGACCATCACGCCCCCACGAATTCATGCAACCGCACACCACCATGTAGAACTCGCGTCAGCAACATTGCGTTGGGCAACGCATCCTCGCCTAAAACGTGCGCACCGTGAACATTGATTTCGCCCGACAAGAGCGCCGCCGCCGTTATCGCCGCAACCACTCCGGCTACTTGGGCCACGCGCTCGGCCACACCTAGTACCGCCGTATATCGCTCGCCGTTGCGCCTGCCGCGCACCTCAATGCGCAGCCCGCCAAGACCGCCCTCTTGGTTTGGCGACGCGAGCATCGGCAGTCGGGCGGTAACCCGATCGCGTCGAGTCGCCGAGACCCGCGCAGTCACCCGTTGCAACTCAGGCGCCGCCCGCTTCAATAACAACGGGTCTGGCACTTCGGCTCGATAGCAGTCGTACGCACCAATCGGGGGCGGGAACCAACACAGCTCGCGGCCGGTACCTGAGGGCCGACGGATCCAGTCACCGTCGTGCCAGCCGATTGAATGGCCATTTAGGGCGCGATGGTGCTGGCGCGCGCAATCGGGCCCTCCGGTTCCGTGCGAGGCGATGTGAACCTCGTCAATTGACTCGAACGATTCGGCGAGATAACGCAGCAACAACCCGGACATACCCGGCGATGACGCTGCACCCACTATCAGTGTCACGCCGTTCGCCAAGGCGACTTCGTGCAATCCCAACAACTCGAGAACGTCGGCAACATCGTCGCTGAGCGACACGACAGAAATCTTGGCGCTCAGCAACTGCCTAGCAAGTTGAGCGTGCGGCGCCGCGCACGACAATACTACTACCGACACAGCCGTCGATACCGACAACAATTCGTGCCACGAAGCGGTCCGCACGCTCGCGGTGTCTCGTCGCCGCACATTTGCCAGGCGTTGGGCAACGAGTGTCTTAGTGTCGTGCAACAGCACATGAACATGACCAGAGCTGCACAGCTGATCAATGATTCGCGAACCCGTTACTCCGGCGCCGACCACGCCAATCTTCTTGCTACTGATAAATGTCAATTCTTGTCGGTTGGCGGGGTGACTTGGCGCCACCCACCTTGTTGGGGTGAGTCAGTCGTCTTGCCCTTCCCGCGCAAAATCGCGCCAGCGATGCTGGCAATCCCGAGAACTACAAGTAAGCGCTTTATGAAACCCATGTGTGACCTCCGTTGGCCTAAAGATTATTTAAACCGCTTCCTCATCCTTGTCGGTAATCGCCGCAAAAACAACCGCAGACGATCGTCGTCATTAATTGAATCGCGCTGAGTAGTCGGCAAACGCCTTGCCGAAGGCGTGCGCGAGGTCGCTGGGGATCAATGAATCCTGGCCGACTTCTCTTACCAATAAATCGGCGGCCCTTCCGTGCAACCACACTCCAGCACGAGCGGCATCCCACCCGTCCATTCCGCGAGCCAAAAGTGAACCAATAATCCCGCTCAACACATCACCGCTGCCGGCCTTTGCCAACCCCGCGTTACCGCTGTCGTTTATATACGTCGTCTTGCCCTGCATGCCAACTAGCGTCGCCGGACCCTTAAGCACAACGGTCGCCAGCGTGCGCCGACACAGTGACCCCAGCGCGCCATGTCGATCGCCATGCACGCGAGCGGCATCGTCGCCCCAACCAAGCAGTCGCGCGGCCTCCCCAGCGTGCGGTGTTAGAACCGCGTTCTCGTCTAGTTCTCCGAGAAGTCCGCCACCCGAACCACCGGCCCTTGCGATCGCATTCAGCGCATCGGCATCGATGACAATTTTTAGGCCTTTGCTGGCCGCAATGAATTGCGCCACCCACGCCTGCGCGCCGTCCCCAACGGCCGGCCCGACGACAACAGCGTCGACGATTCTCATGGCGTCAAACATCACGGGCAAATCTTCAACCGTGAATTTCTCGTGCATGGCATCGCCGCACACTTTCAAGATCGCCGATGGTGTCGCCGCGGTTAGTTCCGGCGTAATCGATCCCGGGCAGCAGACATACACGTATCCGACACCGGCGCGCAACGCCGCCTCTACCGCAAGCGATGCACCACCAGCCATTCCCTTAGAACCGGCGACAACTAGCAATCGCCCGTTGTGCTTCTTGTCCTCGGCATCACCCCGAACTGGAAGCACCGGCAACATGGCGATTAGGCGTCGGGCTTTGGCGGCAGCATCTTTTCGCGCGGCAGACGAATGTCGAGATAGGTGCGAATGTTGGCATCCATACTCTCCGAAATGTGATTCGGATAATTGTTCTCCAAGATGTGACGCACCTTGTTGCGGGCCACATCGTTGATCTTCGGGCTGCCAACTTCCTTCCACTCTTTTGAACTGAGCCTGTCGCCAACCGCCGGATATAGGTATTCGCTCTGCATGATTCGCAGTGTCTGCTCGGCCCCGAGATAGTGGCCAGGTCCGCCAATGCACTGCGCGCGCATCGTCTCGATCGACAGCGACTCGTCGTTAACCTCAATACCGCGAATGGTGCGCTGCACA
>JBKJMC010000127.1:0-3878 GCA_046596615.1 Ilumatobacteraceae bacterium
TCTGGAATACTGGGTCGCCCGCTTTCGCGGGGGACGACAGCTGGGCGTGTCGTCCAGCCATTGCACTCATTACCTATGCATCCAGACGATTGCCGGGACACGAACGCGGGGATGTGAACGCACCCCCGCTTAAACCCGACCAAGACGCGGCCCAACTTGATTGGGTCGTTCTGTAGGAAACCGGTACATGCTCCGGCGCATCATCATCTGCCTGATCGCAGCGCTGGCCGGCGTGAGCGCCGCCGACGCCCAGCCGCGCCGTCAGATCGACGC
This sequence comes from Ilumatobacteraceae bacterium, assembly GCA_046596615.1. Taxonomy (GTDB): domain Bacteria; phylum Actinomycetota; class Acidimicrobiia; order Acidimicrobiales; family Ilumatobacteraceae; genus UBA3006. The sequence goes on from JBKJMC010000127.1 coordinate 274, forward strand.
CACGCCGTTTTCTCACGCGCCGTGCAGCGTGCTCGACGGCCAGCCCTGCACGCCATCGTTCTGCAGCGTGTTCAACGATGGCCCCTGCATTCCCGAGATCGATTATCCAACCGGCCAGAACCTGCAACTGACGATCGAAACCGTGCCGCCCAAGGATCAGACCGCAAGATACCGGAGGCCGGACCACGACCTCGACAGCATCGGCGACCTCTTTGCCACGCTGCGGTCCTGCTAGACCCCGCCCCCGGTGGATAGCGCGCGGGAGGGCATGCAGATGTCGGTGCGCTTCAGTTTCAAGCGCACTGGTGAGATCATTGCCGTACCGCGGGTGACATTCTCGACAGCAGGCGTCCCGGCCGATACCCGCGCCACCTATCTGAAGGCCATCAATGCTTCCCTGCAGGCCTGCATGCCGCTGAAGTTCACCGGCACGCTTGGCGGCGCGCTCGCGGGGCGGCCGATCGCGATCCGCTATGTCGATAACCGCGATCTGAAGTGAACCGCCCCGGATTTGCCGCAGGCTCCAACTCCTGAGAGGATGGCGCCATGGCAAGCAAGACAACGAACAAGGTTTCCCTCGAGGTTCGAGCCCGCGCGGTTCGGATGGTTCTGGATCATGTGAGCGAGCATCCATCGCGTTGGAAATCCAGGAGTTGCCGTGCGCTTCATATCCAACTCGATGGGATTTGCTTCAGGTAGCACTCGGCTAGGCCACGATGAGTGAAAAGCCTTAGACGAAAACCGCGGCCAACCTCTCAGGTTCGCGGTCAAGCATCATACGCCTTATTTCCAGCCCGGTCCGTGCCGGGCTAAACAAAAAGCCCTGCATTTCATCACATTGCAGATTCCGAAGCATGTCTCTCTGCTGTTCTGTTTCGACGCCTTCGGCGGTTGTTATCATTTGATGCTCAGCCGCCATTGCCACGACAGCTCGAACGATGGCGGAGGAGCTGTCCTCCTCCGTTAGTCCATTGACAAACGATCGATCGATTTTGATTTTGTCGAACGGAAACCGCCGCAGATAACTGAGAGACGAGTAACCTGTGCCGAAGTCATCAAGTGCCACACGAACTCCAATGGACTTTAGTTCATGCAGAATTTTAAGTGCTTGCTCGTCGTCGCCAATAAGAACCGCCTCGGTTATCTCTAATTCCAAACGGGTTGGCGACATTCCCGACTGCGTCAGAGCCGTAACGACCTTGAGTGCAAAGGCGTCTGACTTAAATTGTGCAGGAGATACGTTTACGGCGAGCTTCATCGTCTTTGGCCAAGTTGCTGCTTCCCTACAAGCAATCTTGAGCACGTATTCACCCAATTCCTCGATCAATCCTGATTGCTCGGCTACAGGAATGAACTCCGCTGGCGAGACATACCCACGTTCTGTATGCGTCCAGCGAGCCAGAGCCTCACATCCCACGATGTGATCAGTTTGGAGGTCGACGAGGGGTTGGTAATGAACTTCAATCGAACCAGATGCCAGTGCCGCTCGCAGGTCCATTTCCAGCTGCCGACGATCTTTGGCTTTCTTCTCCAACTTTGCTTCAAAGAAGCGGTAAGTGCGCTTGCCAGACGACTTGGCATCATACATTGCCAAGTCGGCGTTCTGTAGTAGTTCATCACACGTCAAGCCTTGATGCGGGGCGACTGCTACTCCGATACTTGTATCAACCGTGAGCTGATGCGATCCACATTCATGAGTTCGACGAACAGCTTGGTAAATTCGCTGGATACTTGTCGTGATTTGAGAGTCACCACCGATCCCGGATAAAACAACCGCAAATTCGTCCCCACCAAGCCTCGCAACAAAGTCATTCGGTCCAACGCAACCCCTCAGGCTGCAAGCCACAGACTTTAGCAGTTCATCACCAACCCGGTGTCCCAACGAGTCATTTACCGCCTTGAACTCGTCCATGTCGAGAAAGAGAACCGCCACCTGATTTTGAGGGCTGCACTTTTCCAACTCACCGTCCAGGTGCTTGTGCAAGAGCGCTCTGTTTGGGAGCTCAGTAAGGGTGTCGTAAGAGGCAAGCCGAATTGTGCGCTCTTCGTTTTGGCGCTGTTCGGTCACGTCTTCCATTGTTGAAACCCAGCCCCCGCCGGCAACGGATTTATTTGCGCTCTTCATCCAGCGGCCGTCGGGAGTTTCGGTTAGAGTAACGGTCCCAGTTTTGGTGCCCTGCCTGATTTTTTCGCAATAGGCGTCCACGCCGCCTGTTAAGGAGCCAGTATCTTGTCGATGCTGAATGACGTCTCGAAGCGTGCACCCAGGTCTCACCAGATGAGGAGAGAGCCCAAACATGTCCAAGTATTGTTGGTTGGACAGCACCAATCGTTCCGAGGCATCAAAGAGCAGCAATCCTTGGGCCATGTTGCTCACAGCGATACTGAGGCGACGATGCTGTTCTTTTAGATATAGCACGATGACGATCAGCATTGCCCCCACTACTAGGGCAACAAGCAGCGCCGCCGTAATTAGCGTTCGAGTTTCCGTACGCCAACCTGCCAGGGCCGCTGAGCTGAGTTTTGTGGCTACAACGTAAATTGAATAGTGATCGAGGCTCCTGGCGGACGCTAGATTGTCTTGCCCATTAATTGAAACCGACGACGTCGCATTTCCGTCTGTCGATGCCTGAGCGAACAGCGAAGAATCGAACAGACGTTTGGCGTCTTGTTCATCAATGTGCGGGTAACTAGCCAAGAGAGACCCGTCTCGATGCAGCAAGGCAAGTGCACTATCCGGAAGCAATATTGCAGAGAAAAACGATTCAAACCTCTCCGGAGGAATGCTGCGAGTTACCATTCCAAGAAACACCCCTGTCGAGGAAGAGACCTTCCGAGCGAAAACTATCGTCCTGCCCTTGGAAACTCGACTATCGACGAGCTGAATCAGCACGGGCGCACTATTTGGGACGGTTTTGAAGGTCTTAAAAAATTCTCGATCGGAAAGATTCAGAGAAGGTACCGGCCATCGCTCCGATGAATTCAGATACTGTCCGTCGGCGTCGAAGATATTGATGCCAGCGAAATCCTTTGTATCTGAGAGCTTTTCAAGGAGGAGCCGATGCAGTCCCTCGGAAGAAGCAAGATCTCTGAATTCTTGTGTGGTTTTTGTCCTGAGGGCGAGATATTTAGCTATAGAGTTTGGTACCGCTTCGAAGTTCTCGATTTGCCCATCGAACTGCTTTGCCAGTAGTCGAACCGTTACTTCGAGTTCCTTCTCCGTGCGGATGATCTCCCGATCTCGGACGCTGCCGATCATTACCGACGTTCCCAGCGCAATGGCGATGATTAGGATAACACCATAGAATGTTACCCAGAATACCGGTCCCGCTTGTGATAATGCTCGATTGAGATTGAGAATTGCGCCGTCCAGGCCGGTGGCCTGATGGTGTGCTCGCTCCGAATTCGACATGAACTTCCTCCCGCCACCATTTGCTTACATGGCAGGTGTGGAACGACAGTTTACATGCTGGGTTACTGCTTAACTAAAATCGGGACTACTTGTCCGTGGAACTACGGATGGGATGCATCCACTCCGCATTTATTACACCAATTTTGCTGGCATCAAGAACCGGTGCTCCAGTGCCGTGCCCAATTCGTTTCGA
>JBKJMC010000150.1:0-3561 GCA_046596615.1 Ilumatobacteraceae bacterium
TGCGACCGGAACCAGCATCTCTAACTCGGAAATCTCGACTGCGTGGGATGCAATTGTTGCGGCCGTAGATGGCGAGAGAATGCCCTCTTGCAATGTCTTGCGGACGTGACGCCACACAGTCGGACCAAGCCCGATGAACGAATTCAGCGTCTCGGCCTCGAACGCTTCCACCAAATCCGATCGACCTACGAAACTCGAATCAAATAACCCGGTCGAAGAAAGGGCGGACAAATTAAGTGCATGATCCCCTAACGCGACCCAAGCCCGGGGCGAGCGAGACCCAATTCGCCCGATCCCAAATGGGAGATTGTTTGAAGTAAACGAACTCCCATCAGGAATCCGAAGCGATACCCGATCGTTCACAAATTTCCGCGGCGTGCTTGCTCTCGTTCGATTGACTCAAAAAGCGCTTTGAAGTTACCTTCCCCAAACCCGCTGGCTCCTCCTCTTTGGATGATTTCCGCAAAAAATGTTGGGCGATCCTGCAGAGGCTCGGTGAAAAGTTGCAACAAATACCCATCCGGTTCATGGTCGACGAGTATTCCCAATTTCTGAAGGTCATCCCACGGCAAATCGAGAAATCCGAGGCGAACCCGAACGTCGTCAAAATATGCCGCGTTCGCCTCCAAAAATCGCACCCCACGAGCACGAAGACTTGCGATTGCAGTAATGATGTCGCTCGTCCGAAACGCTATGTGCTGAACTCCTGGTCCTCTATAGGAGTCGAGGTATTCCTGAATTTGACTGCGCTTGAGACCTATGGCCGGTTCATTGAGCGGCATGACAACATTGTCACGATTCCATACCACCGTTGAACGCAAAGCCGAAAACTCTGTCGATATCTGTGCCTCGTCAAAGTGGCGCAATTGCGAAAACCCCATCACATCTTCGTAGAACGCAACCCATTCATCGAGTCGACCACGTTCGACATTACCTACAACATGATCCACCGCTTCCAAACCAACATGCGGGCCAGCTGGCATCGGTGGTAGGCCGTCGCGCGTATAACCCGGACAGTAATGACCGCGATAGTCACTTCTGTCAACAAAGGTGTGTTTGGTCTCGCCATATGTGCCAACAGCCGATAGCCGAAGTGTGCCGAACTCGTCGCTTAACTCATAAGGTTCGCGCACCGGTCGCGCACCGCGTGCGACCGCCGCTTCGAAAACCGCAGTCGCGTCATCGACAACGAATGCAAGGTCGTGCACCCCATCACCGTGTTCACGAACATGAGACCAGATTTCTGAGGTCGGTGAAATACCTGCGGTGACGACAAGACGAATTGACCCCTGTTCCAATAAATAGGACGCAAAATCTGGTTGCCCTGTCTCTGGGCCAGCATATGCAGAAACATGAAAGCCAAATGAAGCACAAAGAAATCCGGCAGTCGCCCTGGCATTACCGACCCAGAATTCAATCGAGTCCCATCCTCGCAGCCGCGCCGCTGGAGTTGTCATTAATTGTTCTGCCGATGTCATCGCAAAGTCACCTCAATCACAGACTAGACAAACAAAACGATACATAATTAAATCGGATCAATATTGCCGCCAAGTATTCCTTACTAGGGGGAAACAAGTGTCCTCAGCATGTTCCGCCGGCTCCAAAATTCTGTGTCCAGATGTAGCCACTGTATAGACTGTCGGCTCTTGTACTGGCAATTCCCACTCCTAATTGACTGAACTTAGAATTGAGAATGTTGGCTCGATGACCAGGCGATTTCATCCAAGCCGCCATTACAGAAGTGGCGTCCGTAAAACCGGCTGCGATATTTTCACCTGTCCAGCGAGACTTCGCCTTGCCATAAAATCCCGTCAATCGAATTCGATCCGAAGGAGTTTTTCCGTCGGGATTTGTGTGGTCAAAAAAGTCTCGGGAGTTCATGTCCTGAGAGTGCAGAAGTGCGGATTTATCGAGCGTGGAGCACTCGCTCACTGGGCCCAGCCCAGATGCCGCACGCACTGTGTTCACAATTGCTACGACCTCGGCAATCCATGAGGCGAAAGAATTCACCGGCGAAGTCGGTGTCGTAACTGTTACGAGCGAAGACTCAGACTTGGACTGCTCGGCAACCCACCGGAGCTTCTTTTCAAACTTGGCGCATTTGTAGGTGACTGAGTCGGTCACGACTACTTCGCCCTCGTCTTGGCACTTTCCATCGCCCTTGGCGGCCAATGAAACCGAGCCCCAATTCCCAACTGTAAATGCGACAACGATAAACACAATGGCAATTGCAGTGCCCCTACGCATATGAGTTTCAGCGTACCGAGCAATTAGCCATGGAAGGATGCCAAACTGTCGGGCATGACAGATAGTCGAGTTTTTGAACCATTTGATACGGGCTTTTTGGACGTAGGGGACGGCCACCGTCTCTACTACGAGCAAGTGGGAAATCCCTCCGGAACTCCCGTCATCTATCTGCACGGTGGGCCTGGCTCCGGCTGCACCCCTGGCACTCGAAAAAACTTCAATTCACAATTTCACCGGGCCGTACTGTTTGATCAACGAGCGTCAGGAATGAGCACTCCCCATGCTTCTGGGGAAGGTGTCAATTGGGCGAGTATCGACATGGATCATCACATTTCTGACATCGAGAAACTTCGAGATCATCTCGATATCAATAGTTGGATTGTTTTTGGATTGTCATGGGGATCAATATTGGGGGCGTCCTATGCGCAGCGCCACCACGAGAGAGTAACTGCGCTCGTGCTTGGCGCCTTTTCGACTGGAACCGCCTTCGACGTCGATTGGCTCACAATTCATGCCGGCCGATTCTTTCCCGCCGAATGGCGCGAATTCGTGAACCACATTCCATCTGAGATGAAATCATTGCGAATTGTCGAGGCGTACAACAACTTGCTAATGGATACCGACCAAGGAGTTCGTATCGCGGCCGCCGCTGCATGGTGCAAATGGGAAAACGCTCATGTAGCGACCACCGCCATCTCGCGACCGAATCCAAGATTTGAAGATCCAAAATTTCAACTTGGATTTGCCCGGCAGGTGACCCATTGCTGGCGACACAACAACTGGCTAAGCGAGAATCAGATCATCCTGAATGCCGATCGTCTCGCAAACATCCCGGGATGGTTAGTCCACGGTCGGCTTGATCTCAGTGGGCCGTTAGATGCGGCTTGGAAACTTCACCAGGTTTGGCCAGGCAGCGAACTGATCGTCGTAGATGACGAGGGACATGGCGGACCCAAGATGGCGGAGCAATGGTGTCGAATTCTTAACGACCTGGCCTACGACTGAGCCAAGGCAAGTAGCATCTGCAACATGAAAGCTGCCGTTTATTACGAAGTAGGCGATCCGGAAGTACTCCGCTACGAAGATGTTGCTGAGCCACAGTTGCGTCCGGGCGGACTGTTGATTGATGTTCGGGCAATCGCCATCCAGGGTGGCGACACGCTCAACCGCCGCGGTGGCATGCTCGCCTCGAAGCCGCACATCGTTGGATACCAAGCATCGGGCATCGTTCGCGAAATCGGCGATGGTGTTACGACATTTAATGTTGGGCAACGAGTAGTTGCCACGATGGCATTTGGTTCTCATGCCGAGGTG
>JBKJMC010000278.1:0-6303 GCA_046596615.1 Ilumatobacteraceae bacterium
ATCTCGTCGAGCGTGTAGCCGACTGCCAGCTTGGCGGCGATCTTGGCGATCGGGAAGCCCGTCGCCTTCGATGCCAGCGCCGACGAACGCGATACGCGCGGATTCATCTCGATCACAACCTGGTCGCCATTGATCGGGTTGACCGCGAACTGCACGTTGGATCCGCCCGTTTCGACACCGACTCTGCGGATGCAGGCGAAGGCGGCGTCGCGCATACGCTGATACTCGACATCCGAAAGCGTCAAAGCCGGCGCAACCGTTATCGAGTCGCCGGTGTGCACACCCATCGCATCGACATTTTCGATCGAACAAATGATCACGCAATTGTCATTGCGATCGCGCATTACCTCCAACTCGTATTCCTTCCATCCAACGATGCTCGTCTCAATTAGCACCTCGTTGATCGGGCTCGACGACAGGCCGTGGGCGACGACTTTCAAAAACTCTTCGGGAGTGCTGGCGATGCCGGTGCCGCGGCCGCCCAAGATGTAGGCGGGGCGAATTATTACCGGCAGCCCAATGTCGGAGATCACTCGGTGCGCCTCCTCCATGTTGCGCGCCACTCCGCTGCGCGGCACAGACAGCCCGATTTCGATCATTGCCTGTTTGAATTTTTCGCGGTCTTCGGCCGTTGCTATAGCCTCGGCATTGGCCCCGATCAACTCGGGCGTGCCGGGCACTCCCACCACTCCACGCGCGAACAATTCCATCGCCAAGTTGAGCGCCGTTTGCCCTCCCATTGTTGGCAATACGGCATCGGGTTTCTCGCGAGCGATTATCGCCTCGAGTACATCGACTGTCAGCGGTTCGATATAGGTGCGGTCGGCAAAGTCTGGGTCGGTCATGATCGTCGCCGGGTTTGAGTTGGCGAGAATTACGCGGTAGCCCTCTTCGCGCAGGACGCGACACGCCTGCGTGCCCGAATAGTCGAATTCGCAGGCTTGGCCGATCACGATCGGCCCCGAACCGATGATCAGAATTGTTTTTAGATCGTCGCGACGTGGCATTATGCGGACTCCATTAGGTCAGAAAATTCACCGAACAAATAGCGGCTGTCGTGCGGACCTGGCCCTGCCTCGGGGTGATACTGCACACTGAATGCCCTCGCGTCGCGCACCCGCATGCCTTCATTGGTCTCGTCGTTCAAGTTGACGTGCGTAACTTCGACTCGATCTTTGAGCGAGGTTGTGTCTACGCAGAAGTTGTGATTTTGACTCGTGATCTCTACGGCGCCGCTGCGCAAATTGCGCACGGGGTGATTGGCGCCGTGATGACCGAAGGGCAGCTTGTAAGTGCTGCCGCCGAGAGCCAGGGTCAGCAATTGATGCCCGAGGCAAATACCGAACAGCGGAGTCCCTGCATCTACAAGTTGCAAAATTTCGGCAGGCACTCCATGGACGGCCTCTGGGTCGCCGGGGCCATTGGATAAAAACACGCCGTCGGGTGCGAGCGCGAGCACCTCCTGTGCGGTCGTAGTCGCTGGCACGACTTGCACCGTGGCGAACTTCGACAAGCAACTCAGAATCGTTTGCTTCATCCCAAAGTCGAATGCCACGACATTGAACTTGCCGGAGCCGACGATGTACGGCTTTGGAGTCGTAACTTGGGCGACCAAGTTGATGCCGCCCGTACCGGGCTCGGCTTGCGCAACCTTAAGCAGTTGCTCCACTGGCGCGGTGCCGAACGCGCCAGCCATGGCGCCCTCGTCGCGCAATATGCGAGTCAGCCTGCGGGTGTCGATGCCGCCGATGCCGCTTACATTTAGTTTGCGCAGGTACGAGTCGAGGTCGTTGTCACTGCGCCAATTGCTGCGCCGCCGCGCCATTTCGCGAACGATGATTCCGCGCGCAAAAACCTTCCTTGCTTCGTCGTCGAGGGAGACCGTTCCATAGTTTCCAATGTGCGGCGTAGTAAAAGTGACTATCTGACCGGCATACGAGGGATCTGAAATAACTTCTTGGTAGCCCGTCAAGGCGGTGTTAAAAACCACCTCACCGCTGGCGATGTTATTGATGGCATCGGCGCCAACCACCTCACCCTCAAAAACGGAGCCGTCGCGCAACACCAACAGTGATTCGCGAATTGTCATCTAAGTCTCATCTCTGGGATTCTCCGTCTATTACAACTGCGTCGCCGTTAAAAATTGTGTGCCTTACTCTGCCACGAAGTTGGCGCCCGACGAATGGCGTATTGGTGCTCTTGCTGGCAAGTTGCTTTGGGTCTACCCGCCAGACGATCTGCGGGTCAAACACGCACAGATTGGCGCGTGCGCCAGTAGCGACGTCATTACCATGCTCGACGGCATTGGCGATCTGCGCGGGTCGCTGCGACATCAGCGACACCAGTTGCGTCATCGGCAGATCCAAACTGCTGAGTACCACGCCTAGCGCGGTCTCAAGACCAAGCATTCCAGGCGGCGCCTGATCGAGCGGTAATTCCTTATCGCGGCGAGCATGTGGCGCGTGGTCTGTGGCGATGGCGTCGATGGTGCCATCGGCGACGCCGGCCTTGAGCGCCCGAACGTCGTCGATCGAGCGCAACGGTGGGTTTACCTTATATAGAGGATCGAAACCACAAAGCAATTCTTGAGTTAATGACAGGTGGTGAGGCGTAACTTCCGCCGTAATCGGAAGACCCTCGGCCTTGGCGGATCGCACAAGTTCTACGGAGCGAGCGGTCGAAAGATGCAGAAAATGCATGGATGCTCCGGTTAATCGCACTAGGTCGATGTCGCGCGCGACCATCAGTTCTTCAGCGAGAGCAGGCCAGCCAGGCACACCCATATCGCTCGAACAACAGCACTCATTCATTGCCGCGCCAAGAGTTAACGAAGCAACTTCACAGTGCTGCGCGAGCGTGATGCCAAGACCCTTGGCGTACTCCATCGCCCGACGCATCAGTACCGGGTCTTGCACGCCGTTGCCGTCGTCGGTGAAAATTTGAATACCAACCTTGGAGAGTTCAGCCATCGGCGCCAGCGCCAAACCCTGCCTGCCAACGGTAATGCAGCCGCTCGGCAAGACATCAACAAGTCCCGCGCGCCGTCCCTGCTCGCGCACAAATTCGACAACCGCGACATTGTCTTGAGCGGGATCGGTATTTGGCATCGCCACGAGCGCGGTGTAACCGCCGCGCGCACCGGCCCTGCTCGCCGTAGCGATCGTCTCGCAGTCTTCGCGGCCTGGTTCGCGCATGTGCGTGTGCAGATCAACAAACCCTGGCGAAACGATGCAGCCGCTGGCGTCGAGAGTTGAATCACCGCTGAGGTTTTTGCCAATCTCTTTGATCACAGAGTTCGCAATAACGACATCGGCCTTTCGCTCGCCAGTCGAATCGACAATTGTGCCACCCTTAATGACGAGAGTCGCCGAATTCAATGTTTTCGACATCACGCCACCCCGACACCCAGACCATTGACCGCGCCAGCATCACCCTGATCGCCAGAGAGTAAGTCGAACAGGGCCGCCATTCGCACGGCCACGCCGTTGGCAACCTGGCGATGAATCAGCGAGTTGGCGAGGTCGCTTGGATCGATCTGCATCTCTACCCCGCGATTCATCGGACCCGGGTGCATTACAAAACTCTCTGGGGCGAGCATCGCGGCGCGCCGTGCTGTCAGACCAAATTGTTCGCCGTATTCGCGCAACGTTGGCACGTGACCCTGCGCCATGCGCTCGCTCTGCAGCCGCAACATGTACAGGACATTCGTCGTCGCCAACTCGTTTTCTAAGTTGTTGCTGACGCGCACGGGCCAATGTTCGATGTCTGGCGGCAGAAGTGTCAATGGCGCGACGAGCGTGATCTTCGCGCCGAGCATCGAAAACGCCTGAATGTTGCTGCGCGCCACCCGGGAATGCTTAATGTCGCCGACGATAGTCAGGTTGAGTCCCACGAAGCGCTCTCGTCCGAAGACCTCGCGCACGGTGTAGCAATCGACAAGAGCCTGCGTCGGGTGCTGATGCGCGCCATCGCCAGCATTGACGATCGACGCGCTCGTCCACGCGCTCATCTGCCATGGCACACCGGCAGACTTGTGCCGAACAACGAAGGCGTCGACTCCCATGTCACTAATAGTCTCGATAGTGTCGCGCAGGCTCTCGCCCTTGTTGACGCTTGAGGTTGACACGCTGAAGGTCATGGTGTCGGCCGAGAGTCGCTTAGCGGCAGTCTCGAAACTCAAACGGGTACGCGTCGAGTCTTCCAAAAACAGGCTGACAACCGTCTTGCCGCGCAGCGCAGGGACTTTTGGTACCGGCCGCGAGTTGATTTCGGCCATCACCTTCGAGAGTCTCAGAATTCGCTCTAAACCGTCGACCCCCAATTCGTCGATGCTACGCAGGTGTTTCACGGCTTGACCGCGGTAACGGTAACGCCATCGCTAGTGACGACGACCTCGTCGCCGAGTTGCGTCGGCAAATTCTTGCCAATGTAGTCGGGCCGAATCGGCAACTCGCGATGCCCGCGATCGACCAGGACAGCCAGTTGCACCGCCCTGGGCCTGCCGAAGTTATTGATGCCCTCGAGCGCGGCGCGCACGGTACGACCGGTAAACAACACATCGTCGACTAACACGACGGTGGCGCCCGAGACGTCGCGTGGTATCGAGCTGATCGCCCCGATGACAATTGGCCGCAATGAAAAATCATCACGATGCATGCTTACGTCAATCGCGCCCACGGGCACATGTTGACCCTTCTCGATAGCCGATATCGAATCGCCAATCGCATCGGCGATCCAGGTGCCGCCGCGTTGCAGACCGACAATTACGAGATTTTGTACACCGTTGTTGCGCTCGACTATTTCATGAGCGATTCGGGTAATGGCACGACGTACATCGGCACCCGACATGACCTCTACAGATGTTGCTGGCACTTCAATCCCTTCGTCTGAACCTCACGGGGCTCAATTAACGACACTTGACATGAACTTCTAACCCGTCACAGTAGCACCTAAAGACGATCGATGATACAACACCCAGAAATCGTTCTCGGCGACGACCACAAAATCATCGCGTTCGGCCTCCCATATCTTGCCGGGCTCGCCGAGAAATTCGCGCGGCAACATCACATACTCAATAGTGTCGGCCTGTGGTAGGCGATCTCCCATGGCGAACACATCGGGCCCGTACAGCGATCGGACAAACGGATTTGGGAACGAATAGATGTATTGTCTGCGTGCCAATTGTCCCGCCAGCTGGTGGTAAACGCTGATTCTAGAGTTGGCCGGAATCAATGCGAATAATTCGTGGGCCGCCGGTACTGCCGGGTGATCGGGTCGCCACACCTGCACCTCTGTTCGCGCCCCCGGTAGCGGAGACCAGACGAAGGCGGCGACAAGCGAAGCCCCAAGGACGAGCGCAACTAAAAGTCTCCGCGACTGTTGGCGCGCGCGAGAGATCGCGTAGACCGTGCCAATCACGATCGTTGGAACTACCACGAGCGAATAGTGATACTCAATGTTGTACTGATACCAAAACGTGCTCAAAATGTTCGTGAACAATACGACCGCACCGATCGCGACCACGTCGGGTGCCGTTACGAACACGAATCCGACCGGCGCCAACATCTGAAACAAGTAAGTGGGCCGGCCGTCACTTGCTAAATACGCCACCAACTTCCACGGCCTGCGCAGGGCCGTTTTCAGCAATCCTGACGGGCCACCGAACGGAATCCGCCAGGAGTTCCGAAAGGCGACGCCAGTGAAATGCTTCATCCACACCATGAATAGGAATGCCATCGCGGCCAGCGCACCTACAACGGTGCCCACCCCCCGCCTGGCGTCTCGCCGCAACGCAACCCATATGCCCAGCGGCACGATCACAAGCGCGACATCTTCCTTGACCAACATCGCCAGCACCACCGCCACAAAGTAAATTCGCCATCGCCTCTCGATTGCGCCGTACACCGCCATGCCGACGAACAAACCCAGGAAGGCATCGGGGTGGAAATTTTCGAGCGCCGTGAAACTCACGGCTGGGTGCAGTAGGTATACGGCGACCATTGCCGCACCGAGAATCTCGCTTTGCAACGCCTTGCGCGAATACCAGAACACCGGCAACGCGCCGGCGGCAATCACGATCGACTGCACAACGAACAAAGTAGCGGTGCTCGAAAAGACCCAATACAACGGCACAAGAGGTAACAGCACGAATGACGAGTGATCGCCAAGCAGATTGCGGCCCATCAGCGTCACGAACGGCGCTTTGCCGCGCGACATCAGCCAAATGCCTTGGTCGTACAGGCCGAAGCCCAACCCCGAAGTGCCCATAGACCGCTGGGTGCGCACAGCCAGTGCAACGAAATA
>JBKJMC010000300.1:0-2692 GCA_046596615.1 Ilumatobacteraceae bacterium
CGACCGCGACTGCGCGCAGTGGATCAAGGCCAATCGTGATCCCAACGCGCCTACGGGCGGTCGCGGCGATCGAGATCCAAGCCGCCGGCGCCGCGCCCAGGCCTAAGCAGTCACCCGAGAACCAATGCCTCGCATCGTCTTCACCCCATCTGGCCTTGATGCCACTGTCGAATCGGGAACTTCGGTGCTTGAGGCTGCGCGCGTACTTGGGGTCGACCTAGATACGGTCTGCGGTGGGCGCGGCATCTGCGGCCGTTGTCAAGTCACGCCAAGCGTCGGTTCCTTCGCCAAGTGGGGCATCGATGTCGAGCCCGACGCGCTCAGCGCGCCTGGCGAACTCGAAACTAATTACCGTGGCAACAGACCGCTCGGGGAGGGCAATCGCTTAGGTTGTAGCGCCAAAATTTGCGGCGATGTAGTAATCGACGTGCCGGCGTCGAGCCAAGTGCACCGTCAGGTTGTGCGTAAGGACCTCGACCTAGATCCGATCGTCGTCGATCCGTCGTTCGTGCTCTATTACGTGATCGTGCCGATTTCGCAGCTTGGAGATTCGGCTAGCGCCGCCGAATTATTGTGCGATGCGGTGGCGTCGCAGCACGGCGTCGCCCGACCGGGCGTCGCGGCGAGCGCGCTATCACAAGTTCACATCGCCGCAGACCAGGGCGACAAGGGCGCGACCGTCGCCGTGAGAATTCCGGATTCTAAAACTGGCGTCGGCAACATCGTGGCCGCCTGGCCCGGGTACGTCGATGCCGCATATGGAATCGCGGTCGATATCGGTTCGACAACGGTGGCGGGTCACCTCTGCGATCTCTTTAGCGGCGAGGTGCTCTCGAGTGCTGGTGTGATGAACCCGCAGATCCGTTTCGGCGAAGACCTGATGAGCCGGGTTTCGTACGTGATGATGAACCCGGGCGGCGACAAGGAACTTACGCGCGTAATTCGCGCTGCACTTAATGATCTCATCGGTGAACTCGCCGAAAAGGCAGGTATAACTCGTGACCGAATTCTTGAAATTGTGATGGTCGGCAATCCGATTATGCACCACATTTTGCTCGGCATCGACCCCACGCCGCTGGGAGGCGCGCCGTTCGTGTTGGCAACAGATGAACCGGTTTTGGGAACGGCGAAAATGCTCGATCTCGACGCGCCGCAGGCGAGTTTTTATGTCGGGCCGTGCATCGCGGGCCACGTCGGCGCAGATACATCCGCGGCAATTCTCGCCGAGGGACCGCACCGCGGCGAGGCGATGCAACTGCTAATCGATGTCGGCACCAACGCCGAAATAGTTCTCGGCGATCGCAACCGCCAGTTCGCCGCGTCTAGCCCGACTGGCCCGGCGTTCGAGGGCGCGCAACTTAGTTGCGGCCAGCGAGCAACCGCTGGCGCAATCGAAAAAGTGCGCATTGACCGCCTGACGCTCGAGCCAAAATTTAGGGTGATCGGCTCGGAGTTATGGTCCGACGAGCCCGGCTTTGCCGAGTCTGTCAACGAACTAAGTATTTCTGGCGTCTGCGGCTCGGGGATCATCGAGGTTATTGCCGAGATGTACCTGTCCGGCATCATCTCGCAGGATGGTGTGATTCAAGGTGCGATGGCCAGTCGCACGCCGCGAGTCATCGCCGATGACCGAACCTTTTCGTACTTGCTTTACGAGTCGGGTAAGACTCGGATGATGATTACGCAAAACGATGTGCGCGCTATCCAATTGGCTAAGGCCGCTCTGCGGGCCGGCATTGATCTGCTTGTTGAGCACGCCGGTTCGCCAGCAGTCAATGACATCCGCCTAGCCGGCGCGTTCGGCGCGCACATCGACCCGGTCTACGCGATGGCTCTCGGGCTCGTGCCTGATTGCCCGGTCGCCGGGGTGCGCTCGGTCGGCAATGCCGCTGGTGCGGGCGCGGTGCAATCTCTCCTGTCGCACACCCTGCGCAACGAGATGCAAGATGCGGTGCGCAGGGTCACGAAGATAGAGACCGCCACCGAGCCCCGCTTTCAAGAACTCTTCGTCGCCGCCATGGCCTTCCCACATGCGACGGCGCCTAATCCCCATTTGGGGACTGTGCTTACTTTGCCCGATCGACAAGTTGGCGCAGATGCCCTAGCGGGAACGCGCAGCAGTCGACGCAAGCGCGGGGAGGTGTTGCAATGACCGAAGGTACGGGCCACAGGCGGTCGGGCGGTCGAGCCAATCGACAATCAACGCGCAAGTCGGCGACGACGGCGCGCGAGGCTTACCTGACGCGCTTGCTTAAACCGGTCGACCTTGTCACCGATGAAGGTCTCGAGATTCTCGAGCACAATGCCGAAACCATTCTCGAAGAGATTGGTATTGACATTCGCGACTATCCCTCTGCGATTGCGCGATTCAAAGAGGTCGGCGCGTCGGTCGACGGCAATCGCGTGCGCTTCCCGCGCGGGTTATGCCGCAGCATCGTGCAGGCGACTGCGCCGCGCGAATATATTCAGCACGCCCGAAACTCTCTCAATAATGTCAAGATCGGCGGTGACGCCACCGTCTTCGCGCCAAACTACGGCTCGCCGTTTGTGCACGACCTCGACAACGGTCGCCGCTACGCGACCATCGCCGACTTTCAAAATTTCGTCAAACTCTCATATATGTCGCCGATGGTCGCGTAGCGGCGACCGTTGTCTAGGTCGTGCACAAACGGCGAGCCGTAGTTTGGCGCGA
>JBKJMC010000009.1:0-7468 GCA_046596615.1 Ilumatobacteraceae bacterium
CTCAACTCGATTTACTTGGCAGATCAGATGATCGCGAGCGGAGACGCCGACATTGTGATTGCTGGGGGAATGGAGAGCATGACCAACGCTCCATACTTGGCGATGGGTGCGCGCAGCGGTTTTCGTTTCGGCGATGTCTCGTTACTCGACGCGATTCAGCGCGACGGATTGTGGTGTGCCTTTGATGCCTGCCTGATGGGGCTCGGCACCGAGCGCTACACGAGCGGCGAAATTAGCCGCGAGGCGCAAGACGACTTGGCGATGAAGAGCAACGCCCGCGCCGCGGTGGCGATTAAGGCTGGCAGGCTCGCCGAAGAGATCGTCGCCGTGAGCATCGCGCAGCGCAAGGGCGACCCGATCGTTGTGAGCGAAGACGAGGGTGTGCGCGCTTCAACGACAATGGAGTCGCTGGGTTCGCTCAAACCGGCATTCGATAAATCCGGAACGATCACCGCTGGTAACGCCAGCCAAATTAGCGACGCCGGTTCGGCGATCGTCATGATGTCTAAAAAGGAAGCCGAGAAGCGCGGCATTAAACCACTCGGGGAGTTCATTAGTTACGGCATGGTCGCTGGCCCAGACAACGCGTCGCTGTTACATCAACCGAGTCGCAGCATCATGCGCGCGCTCGAGCGTGCCGGCAAGAAAATCGGCGATGTCGATTTGTTCGAGATCAACGAGGCCTTTGCTGCCGTCGGCATCGCCTCGATGCGCGACCTCGGTATCACCGACGAGATCGTCAACGTCAACGGCGGGGCTATCGCGCTCGGCCACCCGATCGGAATGAGCGGCAACCGCTTGGCGCTGACACTGCTGCACGAACTCAATCGTCGAGGCGGCGGCATGGGCGCCGCGGCGTTGTGCGGAGGCGGCGGTCAGGGCGACGCACTAATCGTGCGCACGATCTAAAAATTTGCCTGCCCGCGCGAAAGACCTCCCCGTATCGCTCGCACTTGGCGCGCTAGTTGGACTAGTCGGCGCAGCGGTTTCAGTATCGTTTTTAAAGACCCTGAGTTGGGTTAACGACAGACGCGTCGAGAACGATTGGCTGATATTTTTTCTGCCCGTCGCGGGATTGGCGATTGGCCTCGCATATCACTACCTGGGTGAACACGTGGCCGGCGGCAGCGACTTGGTTCTAGAAGAAATTCACGAGCCCGGTGGCGGCGTGCCCGGGCGAATGGCTCCGATGGTGTTTGTCAGCACCGCAATCTCGCACCTATTTGGTGCATCGACTGGCCGCGAGGGCGCGGGCATTCAAATTACCGCAAGCATCATCGACTCCGCAGCGAGATTTTTTTCTCCGTCTCTCAAAACTCGACGACTGCTCTTGATCACCGCAATTGCTGCGGCGTTCGGCGGGTTATTTGGCGTTCCCGTCGCCGGCGTCGTGTTCGCTCTCGAGATGCAAGAGACCGGACGCATTAGGTACGATGCGATCCTCTCGGCATTGACCGCGGCGCTCGTGAGTTATGAAATAGTCGAAGGATTCGGCATCAAACATTTGATTGAGGGCAACCTCGGCGCGGTCGCGATCTCGTTCGGATTGGTTTGGAAGTTGGGCGTGCTCTCCGCAATCTGCGCGTTTCTGGCAATGTCGTTTGTGCACGCGACGCATTTCGTAAAGAAATTTGTCGAGCGTTTCATTATCTGGCCGCCACTGCGGCCAGTATTCGGCGCGGTGATCGTGCTCACCCTCGTGGCGCTTTCTGGTTCGCGCGCATACTTGGGCTTATCGAGCGAACTCGGGCGCCAGGCATTTATTGGGGCGGCGGGAATCACGGCCGGTGCGTTCGCATGGAAGTTTTTGTTCACCTCCGTCAGCCTCGGCACCGGTTTCATTGGCGGCGAAATGGTGCCACTCTTTATCATCGGCGCGCTCGCTGGCGCCCAGGTGGCAGACATCCTCGGCGCTTCAATACCGCTATTCGCCGCGGTCGGAATGGTCGCCACGTTTGGAGCGGCGGCGAATGCCCCGCTCGCCTGCATGATCATGGGCGTCGAGCTATTCGGCGCCGGCGCACTCGTGCCGTTCATGATCGTCTGCGTTTTGGCTCAAGCGATCAGCGGCAACGGCGGCATCTATAGCGGCCAACGGCGAACCCCGGCGCGCCGCTAGCAAGGTTCTGCTGGCCGAGATTTCTTAGCCCAAAATTTCGCGCCGACCAGCAAGCGCCCGCCCGAGCGTCAATTCGTCGGCGTATTCGAGATCGCCACCAACAGGCAAACCGCTGGCGAGGCGCGTGACCCGCAGGCCGAGCGGGCTCAGCAACCTGGCCAAGTACATGGCCGTGACGTCGCCCTCCGTGTTGGGATTCGTGCACAAAATAACTTCGCTGACCTGCTCTGGCCCAAGCCGTACCAACAATTCGCGCATCTTGAGTTGATCTGGCCCGACACCCTCTAGGGGATTAATTGCCCCCATCAGTACGTGGTAGCGCCCGCGATATTCGCCGGTCTTTTCGATAGCCACGACGTCGCGCGATTCTTCGACGACACAGATGACCGTGTTGTCGCGGCGAGCGTCGGCGCAAATCGCGCAGACCACACCGTCAGAAAAATTAAAGCACTTCTCGCAAAATTGCACCAGAGCCTTAGCCTCGACAATCGCGGCGGCCAGGCGCTCGACTTCATTGGCATCTGACTTGAGCAGATAGAACGCAATTCGCTGTGCCGATTTTGGCCCAACACCCGGAAGTCGGCCGAGGGCGTCGATAAGGGCCTGCATTGGTGACGTGTACGCAGATGACATCTTCGACTATTTCTGCTTGGCGTTGTCAACAATTTTTGAACCGGGGAATGCTTGCGAGAGGCGATCGGCGATGCTATTCGTCGCCCCACGCGGTGCGTCTACTAGGTCGTTCATGTCGACAGGCTCGCCGATGTCGTCGATTAGCGCCTCAGCGACCGGACGCCGCGAC
The DNA here is from genome assembly GCA_046596615.1 of Ilumatobacteraceae bacterium. Taxonomy (GTDB): domain Bacteria; phylum Actinomycetota; class Acidimicrobiia; order Acidimicrobiales; family Ilumatobacteraceae; genus UBA3006. The sequence goes on from JBKJMC010000009.1 coordinate 2,922, forward strand.
TGGCCCGTTGACGACGAGGCCGGCTCGCCGAACTTCACCGTGATAGCGCGGCCGCAAACACGTGAGAGCGCGTCTTGCACCACGGCAACGTATTCGTGCGCCTTCGTCGAGTGGGTTGGGTTTGGCGCGACCACTGTGACAACGCCGCCGACACATGCGCTCGGTTGCACCGCGCTATACAAAGCGCGAACAAGCGGTTTAAGGCTGGCCAAAACTTCGGGCCACTTCGCCAATACCTCGTGATCTGCGACTGGTCCAGGTGGATTAACAGCGGCTGAGAAGTTCACGCTCGGCGCGGCGACCGCTCTTTGCGCTGCGGTCGGTGGCGATTGATTTGTAGTGGCGGCAGATTGTGCGGCTACCCGCGGCGTTCGTGGCGAGGTGCTGGTAGCCGTCGCCTTGCCGCCGAGTTGAGCGCGACCCGTCGCGGGGTTGATCGGCGCTGGACGCACGATCGGGCCAGTGACATCGCGTGCCGCGGCGACCGACGCCTCGAGGCGCTCCATCCGCGCCAATAATGCCGCGCCGTCGTTGCTGCTGGTCTGACTCGTGAGTTTCACGAGCGCGACTTCTAACAACAGCCGCGCATCAGGGGCGTGACGCATTTCGATCAGCGTGTCGCCCAATATTTCGATCGCGTGCACGACGCCAGCCGCGCCCAATCGTCGCGCCTGATCGGCAACAATGGCCGCCTGTTGTACGGGCAACTGCACTAGTTCTGGCGCCATCAGCGACAAGAAAGATTCGCGCAACTGACGAATGATGTCGTCGGCGAGGCTGCGAGGCTCGGCCCCACTCATCACCGCTGACGCGACTGCGGTGAGCGCGCGGCCAGGGTTGTGATCGATCAGTGCGTCAATAAATTCGTCCAGCGAAATTTGTTTTTCGACTTCGCCGCCGCCCGCGGCCACGAGTTCGAGCGCCGAAAGGGTATCTCGCGCCGAGCCACCCCCTTGCTGCAGCACTTGGGCGATCGCATCTTCGCTGACATTCAGTGCGGCGTCGGCGATCACCCAGCGCACGTGCGCGTCGAGTTCGGCAATTGGCAGAAGATGAAACTGCAAATGTTGGGTGCGGCTGCGTATAGTTTCGCTGACCTTCTGCGGGTCTGTGGTGGCGAGAACGAAGACAACATGAGGCGGCGGCTCTTCGAGCGTCTTAAGCAGCGCTGCCTCGGCCGGTTTAGAGAGCATGTGCACTTCGTCGAGAATGAATACACGGTGGCGTCCAGGGTTGCCGAGCGACGAACGTTCGATCAGGTCGCGCATGTTTTCGACGCCGTTATTGCTGGCGGCGTCAAGTTCGAGTACGTCGTAACTGTTACCGCTGTCAATCGCCGCGCACGAGTTACATATCCCGCAAGGTTCGCCGTCCTTTTGATCCTCGCAATTGAGAACCTTGGCCAATATTCGCGCGGTTGAAGTTTTGCCGGTGCCGCGCGGCCCCGAGAACAAATAGGCCTGACCTTCGCGGTGATTGATTACGGCGTTGCGCAGCGCCCGCACCACATGCTCTTGACCCTTGAGCTCGGCGAAGCGGCGGGGTCGGTAGCGCCGATACAAAGATTGGATTGCCATCAGGTGCGAGCCTACCTACGGGGTACGACCGAGTCAGACACTCCAATATTTGGCGCGATATTTAGTACCTTTGTGGATGACGTATGAATAGATTTCGAAAACGGCTGGTCGCCATAACCGCAATAGTTGGTGCAGGCACTGTTCTTTTCTTTGGATCGCTGGTCCCCGCTCTCGCCGCTAGCGGTGGAAACAACATCGTGATCTCGTCGAACCCGGCGCCAAACCAGGTCGTGGGTGTGCCGCCGACCCAAATTCAGATGGTCTTTCGCGATCCGCTTCCAAGCGCCGCGGCCGCCGCATCGATGGGCATGTCATTGGCCTGCAATGGCGCCCCCGTCGGCCTCGCCCCCGCGCAGCTGGGCACAGATTCGGTTACGGTCTCGGCCGCTCTCACGCAGATACCGCAAACTGGCCAATGCACGGTGAGTTGGTCGCTGCCCGATAGGAGCGTCGGCTCGTTTAGCTTCATGTCGACATCGACGACCGAGACGACACTTGGTCTCAACCCCGACGGCTCAACGAAAGTGCCGGATGCTCCTGCGGTGATCGGCGAGACGGTTCCGACTGTTAGCGGTGGCGGCCCGCGAGTCGGCGGCATCTTGGGCCTGCTGCGAGTGGCCGAATACCTCTTTCTGGCTTCGCTATTCGGTGGCTTGATCGTCATCCTATTTGTCTGGCCAGAGGGCGTCGACTACGGCGAAACACTGCGCTTCTTTCGAATCACCTGGATGGCGAGCGCGTTGACGATGTACCTCGTTGTCGCGATAACGGCGATGCGCGCGTCTGGCGACGGATTTGCGACGTCGATGAATCCGTTCACTTGGTTCGGCGCGCTTAACACCGCCGGCGGATTAATTCTGTTGTTGCGCTTCGCCCTCGTGATCGCTTCAGTGTGGGTGGCGTGGAATCCAATGCGTATCTTTGACCCGGTTACCCAGGTTCCCGCGGTGAGTTTGGTAGTAGCGATGATCTCGACGCTCGGCCTCTCTCGTCTCGGCCAAAATGTGGCGTTGCTCGTGTATGTATTCGGAATCGCGCACGCAATTTCGATGTCGCTATGGCTGGGTGGCTTGATCTTGCTGTCGCGAGCGGTGCTCACAGACCCGGGCGAGGAAGACTTGCTAAACGCCGTCCGTGGGTTCGCCAAGTTCAGCGTGCCAATTTTCGTCGTAACCGTGCTGACGGGCGCGATGCAGACATACCTACTCGATGGAGCCAATATTTTTGCGAGTGGCCACGGCCGCGTCAGCCTGTTCAAAATTCTGATCGTCGCCGTGATGATTTTTATTGGCTTGGTGTTTCGCGCATTTGCCCTCGATCGCCTCGACCGCGAAACAGAACTGAAGACCCGCATGGCCTGGCGACTGCGCCGCGCCGTGGGAGTGCAAATTGCGTTTGCAATTATCGCGCTGGCTCTTACTTCGTGGATGGCTCCGATGCGCCCGCCACTCGTGAACGCCGCCAGCCCCGCCGCGGCAGTGACTTACTTGTTTCGTCAAGAGTTAAGCAACGACAAGTTCAGCGTGGTGCTTTCGATTACGCCGGGCACGACTGGTATCAACGCGATGCGCATCGAGCTGCTTAAGCCTTCGCGAATCAACAATTTCTACGTCAACCTTGTCCCCCAAAGCATTGGTTTTGCCGGCATCTCGGTGCACGTGCCACTTAAGCGCCGCGGCGCGGCGATCGTGATGGGCGACGGCATGTTCGTGTTCAACACGCCGGGCGTCTGGACCATCGAAATAACGGGCACCACCACCACCGGCGACCTTGTGCCACTGGCCACGACGATCACCATTACGGACGCATCGCTAGCCGCAGCCGCAACTACCGTGCCCGAAGTAATTGACCCGACCGTTACGACGGTCGCCGGCTGACCGCCCTCTCGCACTAGCGTCTGAGCGGTGAGTGGCAACCAGATGGATGACAAACTAAAAGATTTACAACGCCGTAAAGACGAGGCCTACAGCGCTGGCTCGCCGCGGTCCGTCGAGCGCCAACACGGAAAGGGCAAGTTGTTGGCGCGCGAACGCATCAACGTCTTGCTCGACCCCGGCAGCTTTCACGAACTGGACCTGCTCGCCCGCCACCGTGCCCACGGCTCGGGCCTCGAGGAGCACCCATACACCGATGGCGTGATTACAGGTTGGGGCACGATTGACGATCGCAAAGTGTTCTTGTTTAGCCAAGACTTCACCTTCTTTGGCGGCGCTCTCGGCGAAGTATTCGCCGAAAAAATTCACAAGTTGATGGATCTTGCTCTCAAGGTTGGCGCGCCAGTGATCGGGCTCAACGACGGTGCCGGTGCGCGCATTCAAGAGGGCGTCGTCTCGCTCGCGAGTTACGGCGGAATCTTTCATCGCAACGTGCAGGCCTCCGGCGTGATCCCGCAAATATCCGTAATCCTTGGCCCCTGCGCGGGCGGCGCGGTGTACTCGCCGGCAATGACGGATTTTATTTTCATGGTTCGCGAAACCAGCCATATGTTCATCACTGGGCCCGACGTCGTCAAGACCGTAACCGGCGAAGACGTGACGCTCGAAGAACTCGGCGGCGCGATGAGCCACGCCTCAAAGAGTGGCGTCGCAACTTTCGTTTCAGCCGACGAGCAGTCGTGCCTGCAAGATGTGCGCTTCTTGCTCGGCTTCTTGCCGCAGAACAACCTCGCCGAGGCGCTTCCAGAAGAGCCGACCGATGACCCCAACCGCAGTTGCGAGTCGCTGCGTTCGATACTGCCGGTATCGGCGAATCAGCCGTACGACATGAAGAAGGTCATCAGCGAAGTTGTCGACAACGGCGAATTCTTCGAGTACTTCCCGCACTGGGCCAAGAGCATCGTCTGCGGTTTCTCGCGACTCAACGGTCAAGCTGTCGGCATCGTCGGAAACCAGCCGATGGTCTTGGCGGGCATCTTAGATATCGAGTCGAGCGAAAAGGCCGCGCGCTTCGTGCGCACCTGCGACGCGTTCA
>JBKJMC010000111.1:0-3495 GCA_046596615.1 Ilumatobacteraceae bacterium
GCGCGACCGATTGACGAACTCGTCGCCGAGTTTGAATCTGGAAAGCGCGAAACTGGTCGCGGCGAATGGTCGTCGCTAACCAAGGTCGAACGCCAAGAACTTCTAAGTACCTACCGCCTCGTTTATCTCTCTGATGCTCCCGTCAACTGGTGCCCCGGCCTCGGCACGACGCTGGCCAATGAGGAGGTAACGACAGACGGCCGCAGCGACATCGGCAACTACCCGGTGTTCAAACGCAACATGCGCCAGTGGACGATGCGGATCACGAAGTATGCCGACAGGTTGTTGAGCGACCTCGATCGCCTGGACTGGCCCACCCCGATCAAACTCATGCAACGTAACTGGATCGGTCGCAGCGAAGGCGCGCACGTTGAGTTCGCGACTAATTGGGGCGATATAACGGTGTTTACCACGCGTCCCGACACACTATTCGGCGCGACATTCATGGTGCTCTCGCCCGAGCACCCCCTCGTTGTTGCTCTCGCCAGCGCGACGCAGCGCTCGGCGGTCGATAAGTACAGGGCAATCGCCGCGAAACTCAAGGACACCGATCGGCAGGACGATTCGCGTGTCAAGACCGGAGTCTTCACCGGTGCTTTCGCGACCAACCCTGTAACGGGCGCGCAGATACCTGTGTGGATTGCCGACTACGTATTGATGGGCTACGGCACTGGCGCAATCATGGCCGTTCCGTCTGGCGACCAGCGCGACTTCGACTTTGCCCGAAAGTATGACCTGCCGATCGTTGCCACGCAGATGCCGGCCGCCGAATGGTTCGCGCAATGCGGCATCGAAGCGACATCATCGTGCGACACTTGGAATTCCGCGTATGTCGGCGAGGGCACATACATCAATTCGAGCAACGACACTCTTACGCTCGACGGCGAGCGCACGATGGCCGACGCCATCGGCCTCACAAACGCTTGGCTGGAAGATCACGGGAAGGGTCGGGCCGCGGTCACTTTTAAATTGCGAGATTGGTTGTTCTCGCGTCAGCGATACTGGGGAGAGCCCTTCCCCATCGTTTACGATGCCGACGATCAGCCGATCGCCGTGCCCGCCAACTTGTTGCCCGTGAAGTTGCCGGAACTCGCCGATTTCAAACCCCAGGCACTTGACCCCAACGACGATTCGTCGGATCCCGTCCCGCCACTTGCTCGCGTGGGCGGCTGGGTGAACGTAGCGCTTGATCTAGGCGACGGCGAGCGAATGTATCGTCGCGAGGTAAACGTGATGCCGCAATGGGCAGGCTCGTGTTGGTATGAAATGCGCTATCTCGATCCAACCAACTCCGAACGATTCGTCGATCCCGAAGTCGAGCGCTACTGGATGGGACCGAAGTCGCCGGGCGACGCTGGCGGCGTCGACCTGTACGTCGGTGGGGTCGAACACGCTGTGCTGCACCTGTTGTACAGCCGCTTTTGGCACAAAGTGTTGTTCGATCTCGGCCACGTCAGTAGCGAGGAACCATTCCAGCGTCTCTTCAATCAGGGATACGTTATGGCCTTCGCTTACAGAAATGCCCGCGGTCAGATCGTTCCGGCAATCGAGGTCGTGGAAGTCGGTGACGGATTCGAACACAACGGCGAACCAGTCGCCCGCGAGTTCGGCAAGATGGGCAAGAGCCTCAAGAACGGCGTAAACCCCGACGAAATGTACGACGAGTTCGGAGCCGACACGTTTCGACTCTACGAAATGTCGACCGGGCCGCTCGATGCCAGCCGACCGTGGAACACCCGCGACGTAGTCGGGATGCAACGGTTTTTACAGCGCGTGTGGCGCAACCTAATCGACGAAGACAGCAACGAAATCCACGTCAGCAACGAGGCCGCCCCGCTCGAGTTGCGACGCGAACTACACCGCACGATTCTCGGCGTCGGCGCCGACATGGAACACCTGCGTTTCAACACCGCTATCGCCAAGTTGATCGAATTGAATAACGCGCTGACCCAACATGTCAACGCCAACGGCTCGACCCCACGCGAGGTGGCAACAAGTCTTGTCCAGATGTTGTCGCCGCTGTGCCCGCACATGGCCGAAGAGCTGTGGTCGCGACTTGGCCACGACCATTCGATTACCTTCGAGCCTTACCCGGCGGTCGACGAGGCCATGCTCGTGCGCGACACGATCGAGGTACCGGTGCAGGTCAATGGCAAGGTGCGCTCTCGCCTCACCGTGGCCGCAGACGTGAGCGACGACGAATTGCGGGCGCTGGCGCTGGAGGACGAAAAAATTGTTCAGATCCTGGGCGGCAACGAACCGCGCAAGATCGTGATCGTGCCCAGGCGGCTCGTCAACATTGTGATCAGCTAACTGGCGTTCCTTCCAACCGCGCGATGTCCGGCGCGCCACGCATCAGCAAGATAATCCTGTTTACGCCCTCGGCTTGAAACTGCTGGCGCTGCCGTGAGTCCGCGTCAAGAAGCGCGTCGTCGTACCAGTCCCACACCGAAACGTCGAAGTTATCCGCCGCGCCGCCGAAATTCGCGGCGGTTATCGCCGCCGCCAAGATCTCGCCACGTTGCGGATGACTGGCACGAACATTGATGCCGTTAGTGCGAGCGCCGGCGATGCCCGCGAGCGCGACAGAGTTGACACCCACGATGATCGGCAAATCTTGCTCCGGGAGCGGAAATGAGGCGAACTTGTCGTCGCGAGTTGGCGACCAGATCTCTTCAAGCACATCGAGCGTGTGCTCGAGACGGGCATGACGCTGCTTCATGGTCGCCGGTAAGTCAATACCGAGCGCGCGCTGCTCTCGGGCGAAGTTGCTGTTTGGCGACGCGCCCGCGCCGAGTCCCAAAATAAATCTGCCTCTCGAGATATTCTGCACGGTCGCCGCGGCGTTGGCTAATAGGCCCGGGTGACGATTCCCGACATTGACAACTAGCGAACCGAGACCAATCGTGGATGTAGAAGCCGCGAGAGCTCCAAGGACCGTAAAGCACTCCGGCATCGTCGGCGCGTTCATCACGCTTCCCGACAGGTGATCGGCGATCCATAGAGTCGAATAGCCATTGCGTTCGGCGACTTGCGCCGCAGCCCATACTTCATGCCATGAACATTGGCCCTGATTGATTTGCAGATCTACATGCACCTAACGAAACTACTTGTTAGCCGGGCGAGGCACTCAAAATAGCCAATTTCGATGGCTGAGTTAACTTGCTCAGCGCGGCTCCATCAATTCAAGTCGATTGCCGAACGGATCATGGGTGTACACGCGAAGGAACTCTTCCGATTCCTCAACTTCAGCGCCAACGCCAGCCGCGGTCAATTTAATTATCAGGTTCCCCAAGCCCTCTACTAGGAGTGCTGGATGAGCCTTAAGCGCGGCACGAAAATTCTCCTCGACGCCAAGATGAATCTTCAAATCCCCATCCTCAAACCAGCATCCGCCGCGAGCCGCGAGTTGACGAGGTTTGGGGACCTCGTTGATACCTAGTAGTCGACCATAGAAGGCTCGGGCTTCTTCTTCGCCATTTCGTGGCATTGCCA
>JBKJMC010000130.1:0-5188 GCA_046596615.1 Ilumatobacteraceae bacterium
ATGGGCAGTCGGTGAGTCAACGATCCACGGCGCGACGCTCGAGATTATTCATACCTGGAGTCTTCCGCTATTGGTGGATCCAACAGGGATGGCATCGTTTTCTTTCCCGGTTGAGGATTTCAGCCGCGCGGCCGAGAATGTATTGAAGGACGCCGTAGCTTTCGCGAAATCGAATACCACGGTAAATGTGATCGGACGTGTTGCTCAAGGCTTAGCAGCGAACGTTTTGATTGACGCGTCTCAAGAAGCGGATTTGGTCGTAGTTGGCAATCGTGGTCACGGGGGATTCGTCGGTCTGCTGCTCGGTTCTGTAGCGCAACAGGTGGCGACGCATTCTCGATGCCCGGTGGTAGTGGTGCCGAGCATTGCCGATTAGGACTTTTTGCCCGTTAACGGTTAACGCGGTCACGGCGTGTAATGTTCAGGAGACCTATCCAACTAATTGAGCGAGGCAGCCGTGGCCAACAAGGAACAGAAGAATAAGACGAGTCAGAAAAAAGAAGCAAAATTAACGCTCAAAGAGAAGCGACTTAAGAAGCAAGAGAAGAAGAAATAACTACTTTTCTCTTTTGAATACAAGCACCTTGGCAATGTCGCCGAAGTGCTTGCTGCCTTTGTCGTAGATCTGGATGTCGTGTAGATCTGGAGCGCTTATTAATTCGTCGCGCCGCAGTTCGGATAGCGCTGGTTCAAACCCGCGCGCAACGAAGTGCCGAGAATTGACGCCGATTACAAAAACGCCGCCGATGCGCACGATGGTGATCAATTTACTTATGATCTCCGGCCCGAGGTGACCGAAGGTAAATGTGCCGACGCTGATCAGCGCGTCGTACGAGTCGTGGTCGACGGCAGAGTCCGCCGTCAGGTCTGCCTCAATCAAGTTTCGGTATACGGGTGATTTGTCGGAGCGTAATTTTGTGCGAGCCTGTTCGAGCATCGGAACCGAGATATCGATGCCGTCAATCTTCGCCTGGGGAAGCAATTCGGCAAGAAACTGCCCGACGAGACCGGTGCCGCAGCCGATGTCGGCAATTGCGGACTGGGATTGCGCTGGCACGACCTGGGCGAAGAGGTTGGCGATCGCTTTCGGTGATCTGTATTTATTCTGAGCCGCAAATGTCTCGTCGTAATTGTCTGCCCACTTGGCGTATAAGCGCTTGTGATCGTCGGTGGTCACGAGTGCGTAAGCGTCGCTGAGATCGATCGGTGTCGAGCGGCGATCTTCAGTAGCCATTTGCCGCGCCGAGAAACCAGTTCGAGTCGATGTAGTGCGGCTCGGGATTCTCGCGTAGTGCCTCAAACTTGCAGATCTCAGGTTTCTCGCCAATGCTTGTAGAAACTTGGTTTCGGAAGGCCCATTCGCCCCTGTTCGAGGTCTCGCCGCGGACATAGCTTGAGATCATTAGGGCGCGATCGTTCAGAGAATTGTTGGGCAGAGATCCGTGGACGGTAAGTAGGTTCCAAATAGCGGCATCACCGGGCTCGAGTTCGAGATTGACAATTGATTTCGGATCAAGGCCAGCCGCGATTAGTTCGTCGTCGTCGGTGAGGCCGGTCATTATCGTCTTGCCATCTTCGGAGAGATTGAGGTAGCCGTTGGTGTGACTACGCGGGATGATCTGCAGGCATCCGTTTTCGAGTGTGGACCTGTCGACAGCGACGGCAATTTGCACGGTGTCGGCGATTATGTCTTTGTATTGTTCGCGACTTTCGCGAAACCGCAGGTCTTGGTGAAATCTGTAGCCGGTCAGTTGCGCTCCAGGCGGCTTCCAGTGGATCTGTTGAGTGACCTGCTTAATGTCGTCGCCGATCAGCGGGCTAAGAACATTCAAAAACTCGGGTCGGCGGCGGAACTCTTCGAAATACGTGTTTACCCACGACGCCCAGTGCGCCTGAATCAGGTAACGCTCGCCGAAATGTTCTTCTGGCAAAATTTCGTAGAGCAGGTTGCCGTGACGGAAAGTCGTCGGGTGCGAGACGCCGAGTTGATAGACGTTCTTTGTCTGCGCTTGCAGTTCGGCAATATCGCCACCGGGTATGAAGCCGCGAATTATCGAGTAACCATCGACTCGAAATTGGTCGTAGTGGGCCGGTTCCAACACTTTAGAGGGCATTTTGTTTGGCCAGTGTCGTCATGATCGAATAGTAGTCACATCGTGACAGTTGATTGCTATATGGCGCCAATGCATTAAAGCCTAATCCAATCGCACTTTCCGCTACCGCAATCAAGTCAATTATTCCTGGGGCGAAGCGGGGGAATGCATTCGCAAGATCCTTGCGTGACTGTTCATTGATTTTTGCGAACTCCTTCTTCGTGGCGCGATGGTGACGAGCTGCAATTACGCACTCGAGCCGAAAGAACAGCCAACTTTGGCGGTCTGGCATCAAGCCGATGCGGAAACTGTCGGTTAGCCCAATGTCGCCCCGTTTCTGCTGGTCGGCAGTTTTCTTCATATCGTTGTTGACTCGCGATGAAATTTTCAGAAGTTCGCGAATGGCGTCGTTCATTAACGATTCTTTGTCTGGGTAGACAATATATATTGAGCCTGTGGTGATGCCCGATTTGCGGGCGATACGCGAAATGGTCGAGCGCTGAAACCCGGTGCGGCTCATCACGTCGGCGGTGGCGTCAATGAGTTTGTTGCGTGTGTCATTTGCGGTGCGAGCCTTGATACTCGGTACCTTGAGAGGCCCGCTCAAAGGCTCAAGTACTTCGGCTTGAGCGTAGGCGTCGCGAAGACCAGCGAGGACAATTCCCCAACCTTCATTCTTTGGCGAGATGAACGAACGCAGGGCAGTGCCGATGCCGGCCGACAACGCAAGCGCTACGGCGCAGCAATCGAGCGGCGTTTCTGTCTTGCGTAATCCCCAAGTTTCGAACCAAGCGGACACCTCTGGCAGCACGACTTCGGAGAGCGCATTGTGACGACGTGCGACGATAAGAAATTCGACGCCTAACTTGAGTTCGCTGGTAGGTCTTTCTATTCGCGCAACGAGCTTGGCGTCAGGCGGAGTTCCTTGCGGGGTCTTCATGAACTCAACAATCTCCTGAAGGTGCTGACGCAAAGGAGATCGGACCGACTCTTGCCACAACGCGACGAGCAACTCGTCCATATTCTCGTAACGGCTGTAGATAGCGCCTGTCGTGAGTTTCGCGTTCACCAAGATATTGCGAGCTGTAATTCCGTCAATTCCGGTGCGGTGGGCTTCAGTGGCGGATGCACGAAGAATGTTCGCTGTATTTTGAATTGTTCTTTGGGCGGGGGCGCGTCGTTTGATCGCGGCATTCTTTAGTTTCCCGGGAACCAATTTCTTGGCCATAGTTCAAGCATAATAGTTGCTGTAACTACTACAGTGGGTCCGTGAGACAAATAAGTAAATTTTGCCGCCGATCAGTCTTTACATTAGCGGTCTCTGCCGTCTTGGGCGTGATGTTGCTGTGCACCACTACGTCGGTTTCAGCGGCCGATGGCGATAGCCCACTTTCGGGGCTCCCAAACGGCGCGGGCAGGCCGGTCGTCATGGTCAAATTGGACAACACTGCCTTGGCTCGGCCACACACGGGTCTGGTTGACGCCGACCTGGTTTACGTCGAAGAGGTGGAGTGGGGCCTGACCCGACTGGCGGCAATATTTAACAGCAAGTTGCCCAAGGTTGTAGGTCCTGTTCGTAGTGGACGGATTTCTGATCTTGAAATATTGAAGCAATTCGCGGCGCCGGGATTCGTGTTCAGCGGGGCAAATAACGTTCTTCTAAAACAGATCGCCGCGTCAAATGCGGTCAGCCTCTCTCCCAACGAGATGGGTAGCTATTTCTATCGGAATGACAAGAAGGAAGTACCCCACAACCAGATGCTCTATTTGGCTGAGATGGTTGGAAAGGCGAAGAAACTTGGCGTCGTCGGCGATATCGGCCTGCGATTTGATTCCGCGGTTCCGACCGGCGGCACATCAGTTAAGTCGTTTAAGGTGGTTTGGCCCTCGGCATCGGTGAGTGCCACCTGGGCGAAAAAGGGCTGGGCAATATCGGTCGACGGGTACGTGCAAAAGGACTATGTAACGAAACAACCCGTTATTGCCAAGACCGTAGTAATTCAGTTCGTTGCAGCGACAGTTTCTAAACAGGGCGACAGGTTCGGAGGAAAGACTCCATTGCTTCGAACTGTTGGCAGCGGTACAGCGATTATTTTGCGTAATTCGCAGAGATTTAATGCAACCTGGTCGAGGACCATTCCCACGGGCGGGACGACGTTTTTGGTCGGCGCGGAACCGTTCTCCTTAGACGTAGGTCAGGTTTGGGTAATCCTGGTGGATAATAAAAAGTTGTCGAGCGTGGTCGTAAAGTAGTTAGGAGCGGCGCCGAATTCGCGTGGTCACATCTCGGACTCCGAGCAAGGAAACGAGCCACATTGATTCGAGCACGATTCGCCAAGACATTTTGGAAGTGCCGTTGACTCTGTTGGCGAAAGTGATCGGGATCTCGACAATATTCAAATGACCCTGTTGGGCGCGACGAATGAAAGCAGTGAGCGAAACGTAGCCCTCGCCGTGCTCATCTGCTGGGTTGATCGCCTTGAGGGCACCAAAGCTGTAGGCGCGATATCCAGATGTGCAGTCGCGGGGCTTGAGGCGCAGGATCGTTCGCGAGTAGGCGTTGCCCCAGCGAGATAGAACCGTTCGGTACATGGGCCAGCCTTTGATTGCCCCGCCATGAATGTACCGCGAGCCGATTACAACGTCGGCGCCGCGATCGATTTGGTCGATAAATTTTGGAATCAAAGCCGGGTCGTGCGAAAAATCTGCGTCCATAGTCATGATTGCGAAAAATGATTGATCGATAGCCCTGGCGAATCCCGCCCGGTATGCGCTGCCTAATCCTCGTTCACTGTGACGATGGATCACCTCAATCAGCCCACTCTTTTGCGCAAGTCGGTCGGCAAGTTCGCCGGTACCGTCGGGACTGTTGTCGTCGACGACCAGGATGTGCATGGCAGGTGCGGCGGCGTGCACCGCCGCTACAAATGACTCGAGATTTTCGATCTCGTTGTAAGTTGGAAGCACGAGGACAGCAGGTTTGGATTCGTTGGTAGTCATAAGAACGATCTTGATTGTAAACTTGTGCGGATGTCGGTAGTTATGCGTTCGCGCCTTCGCGGCCGGTCATTGTTTGCGTTCGCGTTCTTCGGCGG
>JBKJMC010000153.1:0-3901 GCA_046596615.1 Ilumatobacteraceae bacterium
GCATCGCTGACCCACTCGCGCGACAAAACTCCGATTGTTTTGCCCTCATAGTTGACGGGTATTGCCAGCATGTTGGCAGTGCCGTTGATTGCCTGCACCAAAATCTCGCCCTGGACGATCTCGCCGCCAGTGAGAGCACGGTTTAATAAAACACATTCGGTATCGCTGGCCCATGTGTCGACGTAGTCGGCGGTATACAACGTCTGTCCGGTGGCGGCGCGCACCTGAGCGCTGATCAACCAACGGCCGTCGGCAACCCGTAGGTACAGCAGCATGTCGGCGAAACAAAAATCGGCCAGCATCCCCCACTCCGAAACAAGCGCGACTAAGTGCGAGACCGCGCCAGGCTCGAGTTCTGTATGTTCGTGGGCGAGTTCAACGAGGGTGGGCATGAAGAGACCTCAATTAGTCTGCCCTAAAACGGGGCGACGAATCGGCGTCAGCTGCCGAAGCCGAGTTTGCGGTCGCCGTCTGGCGCACCGAATTCGACATAGGCGATCTTCGCCGAGGGAATCATGACCTGGCGGCCGCGCTTGTCGGTGAGCACTAGTGTCGCCGTCGTGCCGCTCAAGGCGGCGTCAGCGGCGGCCTTCACCTGTTTGATCGTCTTGTCTTCGTCTTCAATTTCGACCGTTATTTCGCGGGCCGCCTGGGTAATGCCGATTCTGATGTCCATAAGAGTCTCTTTCAATCGAAGAAAATTATCTTAGTTGACCTTGAGAGCGGCGCTGAAGATCTTCTTTGGTTTCATCTCAGTCGCTACCTTCTTGGCAAGCGCAAAAAACATTTTACCGACTTCGCTGTCAGGGGCGACCGCTGCAATTGGTCGACCGTTGTCGCCGCCCTCGCGCAGCGCATTTATAAGCGGTATCTGCGCCAACAGCGGCACACCAAGTTCATCGGCGAGAAGTTGACCGCCGCCCGAGCCGAATAACTCGTAACGCTTACCATCGTCGCCCGTGAACCACGACATGTTCTCGATGATCCCGCGAACTGGAAGATTGACCTTTACCGCCATCGCCGCCGACAGCCTGGCAACTTTTTGCGCGGCCTCTTGCGGCGTAGTCACTACGAAAACTTCGGCGCGCGGCAAATACTGGCTGAGGCTCAACGCGATGTCGCCGGTGCCTGGCGGCATGTCGATCAATAAAAAATCAGGTTCGTCCCAATAGACGTCGGTGAGAAACTGTTCGAGCGCCTTGTGCAGCATCGGCCCGCGCCACACGACCGCCTGACCCTCTGGCACGAAGTATCCGATCGAGATGCAGCGCACGCCCCACGCCTCTGGCGGTAACAGCATGTCGTCGATCACAACCGGGTCGCGATTAGCGCCAAGCATTCGCGGTATCGAGTAACCGTAGATGTCGGCATCGACTACGCCGACCTTGTATCCAGATGCGGCGAGAGCGACGGCGAGGTTCGTCGTAACGCTGCTCTTGCCGACGCCGCCCTTGCCCGAAGCAATCAGAATCGGACGGGTTTTTGATCCTGGTTGGGCAAAGGAAATCTTGCGACCCTCGGCGTGGCCCTGCGCCGGCGCGCTGCCCGCAGTCGCACCTGGGTTGCCGTGCAACAACTCGCGCACGGCGGCCCGCTCGTCGTCGGTCATCACACCAAAATTGAGCGCCACGTCCGTAACGCCGCCGAGCACGCGCACAGCCGTGTTCACGCGTTGCTGAATTTCGTTGCGCAACGGGCAACCGGCGATCGTTAAGACGACCGTCAGACTAATTACGCCGAGATCGCTGACCACAACGTCGCGAACCATACCGAGGTCGACTATTGAGCGATGCAGCTCTGGGTCTTGTACGGGCCGCAGCGCTTCAATGACCTGGTCTACCGATGGTGTTGGCATTCGTCTCCGTAACTAATTTCCACTATGGGCATAGGTAGAATACCCTTGTGGCCCGCAAATCAACCACTTCGGCTCATAAGGGCCCGGCTCAGGTAGGCGTTGCTTCGAACCAGACCACCGCGACGCTCAAGCCAGGATCATTTACCGCCCAGGTGTCGGCTATCACATCGGCATTCGGCGACCCTACTCGTCGCGCCGTTTATTTGTTCGTGCGCGAACACCCGACGGGCGTCACCGCGGCACAGATTGCCGAAGAGTTCGACGTGCACCCCAACGTGGCGCGGCACCATCTAGACAAACTTTGTGCAGGCGGATACTTGGAAGTCGCAATTGAACGCCATGAACGCGCCGGCGCGGGGCGACCGTCAAAGCAATATCGCGCCGTCAACGAATCGCCTGACTTCGACTTTCCCGTGCGCAGCGACGATCTCGTGCTTTCGCTTTTAGGCAAGGCGCTTACGCTGCTCTCGCCGCGCGATGCCGAGGCAATGGCAGAAGAAGTTGGCCAGAAATACGGCCGCGTGATGGCCGAAGGCCTAACGGGCGACGACGTCAACTCTGGCCACCGCTCGTTACGCTCGGCGTTGCAAGCCGTCGCTGACGCACTCACCGCGCACGGTTTCGCCGCGCATACCGACCAGCGCAACAACCAACTGCGTATCGTCAACAACCACTGCCCGTTCGGCGACGTGGCGATTGATCACCCCGTGATTTGTGCGGTTGACCGGGGCATGGTCAAGGGTATGTTGCAATCAATTTACGGCGACACGTCGCCAGAGTTGTCGGCATCGTTGCCTCAGGGCGACACGTTCTGCGCCACCAGCGTTTAACGCCAAAATAATTCTAATCCTCCGAGAAGCGCTGCTCAAGAAACGGGTCGCCGTACATGTGGTAACCGTTGCGCTCCCAAAAACCGGGGGCATCTGACGAGCGCAGCTCTAAACCGCGCAACCACTTTGGTGACTTCCAGAAATATAAGTGCGGCACAACTAGCCGCACTGGCCCGCCGTGAATCGGCTCAATCTCTTCGCCGTCGTACTCGTAGGCGACGATCGCGTTGTCGCCTATCAAGTCAGCGAGCGGTAAATTGGCGGTGTAACCATGTTCGGCGTGGCCCATCACGTGCGTTGCATCAACGCTCACGGCGGCACGGGCGAATAAATCACGAACCAGAACTCCACGCCACGTGGTATCAAACTTCGACCACTTGGTGACGCAGTGAATATCGGTGGTGATCGTAGTCGACGGCAACTCTTTGAGTTCATCGAGGCTTAGCGTGAATCCGTTCGCTACGAGGCCAAAAACTTGCAGGCTCCACTCTCCTGGCTTGTAGGCGGGCACATCGCCAACATGCAAAACGGGAAACCGCTGGGTCAGATACTGCCCCGGCGGCAAGCGCGAAGCATCGATGCCCTTGTCGACCAGCTGTTGTCGATTGCGATCAAAAAAACCCATGCCGTGCCCCTTTCCCTTTGCCCATTTAGTTTGCCCCAATTCCCAGCGAGCGGTTCGTATTGTGTCCAAACAATCGCTAGATTTTCGGGCGATGTCGATCTACTTAGTTCGCCACGCCAAGGCCGGCCGGAAGAGTCGGTTCGAAGGCGCCGACGTGCAACGACCACTTGACGAAGTGGGTTGGCTGCAAGCCAAGGCGTTGGCGACAACGATCGCATCGTTCAATCCGACTTGCCTCTTGTCGAGCCCTTACTTGCGGTGCATGCAGACACTGCAGGATCTTGGCGCGCAGACGGGCCACCCTGTGCAGCCAGATACGCGGCTCGCGGAAGATTCGGACATCGGCGCGTTAGTCGCTCTGTTAGATGTGGTTGCCAACGGCGCGGTGCTGTGCAGCCACGGTGACATGATTCCGGCCGCGATTGGCGTGCTCGAAAAGCGTGGCATGAATATCACGACCGAGCCCGACTCACGCAAGGCTTCGGTGTGGGTACTTGAGCGCGACGGAGAAGTCTTTACCAGCGCGGCGGCATGGCCGCCCCCGGCAATCTAATTTCAGCCCGCCAGCGCGGCGTCAACCTCGGCGACGAT
>JBKJMC010000223.1:0-3681 GCA_046596615.1 Ilumatobacteraceae bacterium
TTTCAATGCTTCGGTCGACGTCTTACGCGGAGTCGCCAGGATCGACGCAGGTTCATCGTTTCTCAAAGACCTCCCGGCCGCAGATCAGAAACTGGCGATCGCCCAACTCGTACTCACGCTCACAAGCCGACCCGGTATCGGCCAGGTACTTTTCAGCGTCGACGGTGTCGCGATAGCGGTGCCGCGAGGGCGCGGTGACCTCGCCGCCGCAGGCACAGCCGTTACTTTCGACGACTACACGAACCTGATCGCCCAAGAGGCGTCCGGCTAATAGCCGAGCCGTTCAACGCGATCGGGGCGCTGTTGCCAATCCTTATCGACCACGACAAATAACTCTAGGAATGCTCCATCCGGCATTTGACTCCGTACCTTGGTGCCAACCGCCTTCAAAATACTGCCGCCTTTGCCAATGACCATGCCCTTTTGGCTCTCGCGCTCAACGACTATCTCGCATCGAACGCGCGGCCACTCCCATTCTGTGACTCTCGTTGCTATCGAGTACGGCAACTCGTCATCGAACATTGCCAGTAATTGTTCGCGCACGAGTTCGGCGACCCACAGCTCTTCTGGCGTCTCCGACGTCGTGGTCGGCGGGTACAACATCTCGCCCTCAGGCATTCGACCAGCCAGATAGTTAACTAGTTCGTCGACTCCCGAGTTGGTTTTGGCGGAAATTGGAAAATACTCGGCCGCGCCCATCGCCGATAGCGCCTGAAGCTGTTTCATGATTTGCTGCGGCGAAGCCCGATCGATCTTGTTGAGAACAACTACTACCGATGGCATCGCCAGTTGGTCGCTCACCCATTTGTCGCCCTTGCCGACCGGCTGCGTGGCGTCAACGACCATGCACACAACGTCAACATCTCTCGTCATTTCAAGCGCCGTACTGTTTACGCGCCGGCCGAGAGCCGTAACCGCCTTGTGCAGCCCAGGAGTATCGACGAAAATAATCTGCGCATCGGCGCGAGTAACCACACCGCGAACTTGACGTCGTGTCGTCTGCGGCTTGTCTGACACAATGCTGACCTTCCGACCGCAAATCGCGTTCAACAAGGTTGACTTGCCGACATTGGGCCGACCGACGAAGGAAACGAAACCGGTGCGCACGCATTGAGGCTACCGATTGAGGCTGTCGGCGACGGTAATCATCTGTTAGAGGTAATCATCTGTCAGAATAGGCGGATGACAAGCATTGATCGCAAGAAATGGTTTGACCGCATGCAACCCCAAACGCTGCAGATCGCGACTTGGTTGTTGTACCTCAACGGTTTCTTCTCACTCGTCAGCCTGTTCGACAAGACCGGCTACCTCGGGTACATGAGGTATCGATTTGGATTCGGATTAATTCTCGGGCTTGTCGTCGTGGGTCTGCACGTCGGCGGCGGTTTCTTAATGGCAAACGACCGCAAACTCGGATATCGCTTGGCCGTGGCGGCGGCCGTCGCACCGTTCCTGGTGCGCTTCACAGCCGTGCGCGATATCGCCACAAATGGCTTTGCCAATGTTTCATTTTCTGACTACATAACAGCAAGGCCTCTCGGTGGCAGCATCATCAGCGTCCTGTTTGACGGCGCCCTCGTAGCATTGCTCTTGCACCAGCAGAGCCGAGACCATCAGCGCGTTTGGTACCACTAAATTTCGTCGGTTCGCCTAACGACACGTCGGTCTGACACAATGCAACAATGACAACAATCATCAAAGACCACGCCGACCTCAAGTCCCACGTCGGCAAGCACCTCGGCTATAGCGAATACGTGACCATCACCCAGGAACAGGTTCAGAAATTTGCAGACGCGACAGGAGATCACCAGTGGATCCACCTCGACGTTGAGAGGGCCAAGACTGGCCCATTCGGTCGAACAATCGCTCACGGTTACCTGACACTGTCGCTCACGCCGGTCTTCGTCGGCCAGATTTGGCACATCGAGGGTGTCAAGATGGGCGTCAACTACGGCGCTAACAAAGTGCGTTTTATGTCTCCCGTACCGGTCGGTTCGAAGTTGCGCGCGGGCGCAAAGTTGAACAGTGTCGACGACATCAGTGGCGGCGCGCAGGTGGTTCTCGAAGTCACATTCGAGTGCGAGGGCGCGACCAAACCTTCGTGCGTGGCCGAGGTAATTTTCCGCCACTACTACTAGTAGTTGCCTATTGGCGGTAAGTGGCCATCACTTTGGCGAACTCGTTCATCGTTTGAGTCTCTGGGTAATCGACGCACCATGGTATGAAACCGGTGCAACCAACGGAAATGTATTTCTCGACTTTCTCGGCGATCTGTTGCGGAGTGCCGACAAGGTTGTTGGCCTGCCAAGCCTCGAACTGATCGCCGCGACCGCTTGAGATTTGAAATGCCCGAAGCTCCGCCTCGGTGTCGCGAATCAAGATCTCACCCGAGATGGTCTTGCCGATCTCATCGGCGTCACGGCCGACTTTCTGGCAGTGGCCCTTGAGAATCTCGACCTTGCGCGCGAATTCGTCCGGCGAACCGCCGAAGTTTGAGTAGTCGGCGTGCTGGGCGACGACGCGAAGCGTCAGTTGCTCGCCGCCGCCGCCGATCCAAATTGGGGGGTGCGGCGACTGCAGCGGTTTTGGATCGCAATTGCCGCGCTCCAACTTGTAGTACTTCCCGTCGTAGGTCGTCTCTTGGTTTGTCCACATCGACTTGACGATTTCCACAGACTCGCGCAGCATCGCGATTCGCTCCTTCGGGACTGGGAACTCATACCCGTAGCCCTTGCACTCGTTCTCGTACCACCCGGCGCCAATGCCCCAATCCAAGCGACCGCCTGAAATTACGTCGAGCGTGCTCGTAATCTTGGCTAGCAGCGCAGGATTTCGATACAAGTTGCACCCAACCATCTGGCCGAGGCGAATCTTCGTGGTTAGCTGGCTGATCGCCGCCATCACGGTCCAACATTCGAACACCGCCTCGTGCGCGGGCCGCGGCACGTTGTGAAAATGGTCGTAGACCCAAATCGAGTCATAGCCGAGCTTCTCGGCGTGTACCGCAATTTCGACCGCGGCCTTCCACTTCGCCGTGGCGGTTGGGATCTTGACCAATTCCATCTTCCATCCCTGGGGCATAAACATGCCAAAGATGATGCGTTGAGTATCTATTTGGTTCATAGCGGTAGGTCTCCCGTCGCCTTCTTGGTGTTTCCGTGGTCTTTGTACGCCGCGATTGTCCGCTGCGCGATACGCATCTGGTGAATTTCGTCGGCGCCGTCGGCGAATCGGCTCCAGCGAGCCTGCGTCAGCATTCCGGCGAGAGGAGTGTCCGTGCTGTAGCCGAGAGCGCCGTGCACCTGAATCGCGCGATCGATGATTCGCCACAGACTGTTGGCGACGAAGTGCTTGGCCATCGAAACCTCGGACGTAAACTCCATGCCACTCTCGATTTTGTAGGCTGCGTGCAAGACCATCAACTTGCTCTGATACAAATCCATTGTCGAGTCTGCGATCATCCACTGAATGCCCTGCTTCTCGGCCAGTAGCGATCCGTGCGAGAATCGCTCGAGTGAACGCGCCACCATCATGTCGAGCGCGGTCTCGGCCTGACCGATCCAGCGCATGCAGTGCGCGAGCCTTGCGGGGCCCAGCCTGTATTGACCCAAGAGGTGTCCCTGGCCGCGACCGCCCAACATGTTCGATGCCGGGATGCGCAAATCCTTGATCTCAATCTCG
>JBKJMC010000271.1:0-4376 GCA_046596615.1 Ilumatobacteraceae bacterium
TTGAGAGACTCGGTCACGGGGTAGTAGCAGAGCGCTACGGCAACCTCTTCGAGATGTATGAGCGCATCGCTGGCGAAATCGAGATACACGCCATTCTTTAGCGGCCCAACTCCATGACCCTTATCGACTAAGCGCTTGGCGGCGCGCGAAGAAATGTCTCGCGGCGCGAGGTTGCCGTAACTCGGGTACAAACGTTCGAGATAATAATCGCGTTCGGCCTCTGGAATTTCGTGCGCTAGGCGAGTTTCGTTTGGGCTCGCTGGCACCCAAATTCGGCCGTCGTTGCGCAGCGACTCGCTCATCAGCGTGAGTTTGGATTGCTCGGCGCCGCTCTGGGGAATGCATGTCGGGTGAATTTGAGTGAAGCAAGGGTTTGCAAACATCGCGCCTCGGCGATGAGCCCGCCACGCGGCGGTGACGTTGCAGTTCATCGCGTTTGTCGACAAGAAAAAGACGTTGCCGTAGCCGCCCGTCGCGAGCACGACTGCGTGCGCGGCGTGCGACTGAAGTTCGCCGGTGAGCAGGTCGCGAACGACGATACCGGCGCAGCGGCCGTCGATCACCACCGTGTCGACGAGTTCGGTGCGGTTAAACAGTCGAACGCCGCCCAAACCGACCTGACGCGAAAGTTGCTGATATGCCCCAAGCAGAAGTTGCTGGCCCGTCTGACCGCGCGCGTAGAAGGTGCGGCTTACCTGAGCGCCGCCGAAACTGCGGTTGTCGAGTAGGCCGCCGTACTCGCGCGCGAACGGCACGCCCTGAGCCACCATTTGGTCGATGATCTCGCCAGATACTTGGGCGAGCCTGTGCACGTTTGCCTCGCGCGAGCGAAAGTCGCCGCCCTTGATCGTGTCGATGAATAAACGATTGATCGAGTCACCGTCGCCCTGATAGTTCTTTGCCGCGTTGATGCCGCCCTGCGCGGCGATCGAATGGGCGCGACGAGGCGAGTCGTGAAACGTGAAGGCGTCGACCTGATATCCCAATTCGGCAAGCGTCGCGGCCGCAGACGCGCCGGCCAGGCCAGTACCAACGACGATGATCTTGAACTTGCGCTTGTTGTTTGGGTTAACTAGCTTGGCGCCCTCTTTATAGTTGTCCCACTTTTCGTGCAACGCGCCTGTCGGAATCTTGGCGTTAAAGGAATTGGTCGGGCGATCCTGCATCATTGTCACGGCGGCTCCTTAAACGTGCACGATGCCGGCGAGAACGGCTATAGGAAATGAAACGTTGCCGACGACAACAACCGTGGCAAAGGCAGTAGCGAAACCGCGGCGCCAGTTGTTGAAGCGCGGGTTGCTCCAGCCCAACGACTGGAAGATGCTCCACGCGCCGTGAAACAGGTGAACTCCGAGCAAGATGTTGGCGACGATATAGAACACCGAAACCGGCCAGCGATCGAGGCTGCGCACGAGGTTATTGTAAACCTCACCGCTTACGAACTCGCCGTTGGTGCCGGTCGCATTGACCACACCGAGCGTGAGATCGAGGATGTGCCAGATCAGATACGACAACACGATGATCCCCGTCCAACGCATTGTGCGGCTGGCGAATGTCGCGACCTGGTAGTCACGAGCACTTTGATATTTAACGGGCCGCGCGTGCCGATTGAGTTGCGTCAGCGACCACGCCGCGTGCAGGTGCAGCAACAACATGGCCAGCAATCCGCCGCGCAAGATCCACAGCACGGCACCCTTTGGCGCGATCGGGTAAAGCAACGCGCGCAAAAACTCGGCATAATGATCGAGGTCCGCGGCGCCCAAGTACATCTTGAGATTGCCGATCATATGAAAGAGCACGAAACCCATCATCGCGATACCGCTGATGGCCATCGCGTACTTTTTACCGACCGCGGTCGAATACAGATCTAGTAGAAATGGGCGGCGCCGACGAACGGCTATGGCTGTGCCGGTTACGGGGTTTTGGGGCGGCGAAGCGGTGCGGGCCATAAGGAACGCAATTCACGCTAGTTCTAGGCCTGACGCTATGCGCAACTCCCCACCCACCCGAGCCCTATATATAGGTGAGTTGTGATGGGTGTCTCACCAAGCTAAAAACGGGGGTTTCGCTCACTGCCTTCTGGATTATCTACACTCTACGGAGCACATTCCTTATGGGTCGCCGATTCGGCTGCCCCTACCTATTAAGTCGGAGAGATAATCACGTGACGTCAATACTCGCATCTGAAGGCGGCTGGCAATCTTTTACCCTCAAGGGCGGTGAGTGGACGATCCTCGGTTTTTCTGGGGCCGCCGCAGTGCTCGCCCTGCTCGTTGGTTGGTACCTAGTAATCAAGGTGCTCGCCGAAGACGAGGGCACAGACAAGATGCAAGAGATTGCCCTGGCAATTCAAGAGGGCGCCTGGGCCTATCTCAAGCGCCAATTTAAAACGATCGGCGTTATCTTGATCCCAGTCGGCGCGATCGTGTTCTTCACGTCGGTAGCGATTAGCAAGCCCAGCGGCGAAAGCGCGCTGAGTTTTGTTTCGGCAGGATTGTTCCGCACAATTGCTTTCGTTCTCGGCTGCGTGGCTTCGGGACTCACCGGTTATATCGGCATGACCTTGGCGACGCGCGGCAACGTGCGCACGGCCGCCGCCGCCAAGCGCGGCTCGATGAAAGAAGCCCTCGGCGTCGCGTTTCGCACTGGCGGCGTTGCCGGCATGTTCACGGTCGGACTCGGCCTACTCGGCGCGACAGTAATCATCGCGTTATTTCAGAACACAAGTTCGGCGATGCTGATCGGTTTCGGTTTCGGTGGTTCGCTGTTGGCGCTGTTCTTGCGCGTGGGCGGCGGAATTTTTACAAAGGCGGCCGACGTCGGCGCGGACCTGGTTGGCAAAGTTGAAGCCGGCATCCCAGAAGACGACCCCCGCAACCCGGCGACAATCGCCGACAACGTTGGCGACAACGTGGGTGACTGCGCGGGCATGGCCGCGGACCTATTCGAGAGCTACGAAGTCACGCTCGTGGCCTCGATCATTCTCGGCGTCGCGGCGTTTAACTCGATCGGTTTGAACCCGGCTCTCGGGCTCGTGTTCCCACTCGCCGCCCGCGCCATCGGCGTAGTCGCGTCGATAGCCGGCGTTTTCGCCGTGCGTGCCAAAGACGGCGAAACCAATGCATTGAAGCCGATCAACCGCGGCTTCTTAGTTGCCGGCATCATCACCGTCATCGGCACGCTCGCACTAGCGATCAAGTATGTCGGAAACCCGAAGGTCGGCGCGCAAGTGTTCGGCGAAAAGGCAGTGACAATGGGCGGGGCCGGCTGGCGCGTGTTTGGCGCCGTCGTCGTTGGTTTGGTGCTAGCGCAAGTTCTCAGCCGCCTCACCGAATACTTCACCGGCACCGAGTACGGCCCAGTGCAAGAGATTGCCGCGCAGTCAGAGACCGGCCCAGCAACCGTGGTGCTCTCGGGCACCGCGTCTGGCCTCGAGTCTTCGGTGTACGCGATCTTGTGCATCGCTATCGCACTCGGCACGACCATTTGGATGGGCGGCGGCAACATTCAGTTCTCGCTCTATCTCGTTGCCTTGTGCGGCATGGGAATGCTCGCCACAACAGGCGTCATCGTCTCCGAAGACACCTTTGGCCCTGTCTCAGATAACGCTGCGGGGATTGCCGAAATGGCCGGAGAGTTGCACGGCGAGACGGGAAAGATCCTCGTCAGCCTCGACGCTGTCGGCAACACGACCAAAGCAGTGACGAAGGGTTTCGCGATTGGTTCTGCGGTTATCGCGGCCGTGGCGTTGTTCGCCTCGTACATAGAAACCATCGCTAACGAGCTCGGCCTGAAAGACATCGATGGCAAGGCGCTCGAGGGCAACGCAATCTTTAAAGCAGTCGAGACACAGATCAACGTCGCCGATGTAAAAACATTCATCGGTTTGCTCATCGGCGGATCAATCGCCTTCATGTTCTCGGCCCTCGCGATTCGCGCGGTAGGTCGTACGGCCGGCGTTGTCGTGCAGGAAGTTCGCAACCAGTTTCGTGACGGCGGCATCATGGCCGGCACAAAGCAGCCCGACTACGGCCCAGTAATCGACATTTGCACAGCGGCATCGTTACGCGAACTCACCACCCCAGCGCTGCTCGCGGTGTTGTCGCCGGTAATCGTCGGGTTCGGCATCGGCTACGCGGCGCTGGGCGGCTTTCTCGCGGCGGTTATCCTCACCGGCCAGTTGATGGCCAACTACTTGAGCAACGCGGGTGGCGCATGGGACAACGCCAAGAAGTACATCGAAGACGGTCACCACGGCGGCAAGGGTTCAGATCCACACAAGGCCGCAGTAATCGGCGACACGGTCGGCGACCCTTTCAAAGACACGGCAGGTCCAGCGCTGAATCCACTCATCAAAGTGATGAACTTGGTTTCGT
>JBKJMC010000182.1:0-2802 GCA_046596615.1 Ilumatobacteraceae bacterium
CATCTCATGCCTTTACTGTTGCGATCATGGCCGCCCCGACGCGCGCCGGACCTGGAAAATAATCCCACTCGTGGGCGTGTGGATATGGCGTATCCCAACCTGCAACTCGGGCGATCGGCGCTTCGAGCGAGAAAAACAGGGTCTCCTGCAATGTCGCGCAGAGTTCGGCACCGAACCCCGACGTCATTGTGGCCTCGTGAGCAACCACGCAGCGGCCTGTTTTGGTGACTGATGCGATAATGGTATCCAAATCGAGGGGCACCAAAGATCGCAGATCGATGATCTCGGCGTCGATACCTGTCTCCTCGGCCGCGGTGGCGGCAACGTGCACCATTGTTCCGTAGGTAAGCACCGTCAACTGTTCTCCCGGACGATGGATGCGGGCCGAGCCGAGCGGGATCGTGTAATGACCGCCAGGTACCTCGCTCAGCGGGTGTTTTGACCATGGCACGATTGGGCGATCGTGATGTCCATCAAATGGCCCGTTGTAAAGTCGCTTGGGTTCGAGAAACAAGACAGGGTCGTCGTCTTCAATGGCAGCTGCGAGCAGACCCTTGGCATCGTATGGGTTGGACGGAATTACCGTTTTTAGACCGGCAACGTGGGTGAACAGCGCCTCGGGGCTTTGCGAATGGGTTTGCCCACCGAAAATTCCCCCGCCGGTAGGCATGCGGATAGTGATCGGCGCCGTAAAGTCGCCCGCCGACCGATAGCGCAGTCGCGCCGCTTCCGAAACGATTTGGTCGTAGGCCGGGTACACGTAGTCGGCGAATTGAATTTCTACGCACGGTCTCAATCCGTATGCCGCCATTCCGATGGCGACGCCGACGATGCCGTCCTCGCTGATCGGGGTGTCGAAGCAACGTTCGCGGCCGAATCGCTGTTGTAGACCCTGCGTGCATCGAAAGACCCCACCGAAAAAGCCGACATCCTGACCGAACACGACAACTGTGTTGTCTCGCTCCATGGCCACATGATGCGCGTCGCGAATCGCCTCGATCATGGTCATCTTCGTCACGTCAGTACCCCGCTTGCTCGCGTTGGCGCCGCAGGTGATCGGGCAGCACCGCAAAAACATCGTCGAACATCGTGCTCGGGTTCGAATGCGAATTGCTGTGCAGGGTGCCGTAAGATTCGGCTTCATCCGCAGCCGCGAGTATCATCGCGTCGACTTCAGCAACTGCGGCGCGGTGATTGTCTTCGGTCCAAACCCCTGACTTGATTAGATGAGTCTTCAGCCGCTCGATCGGATCGCCCAACGGCCATTGCGACGGCTCATCCTTGGGCCTATACACCGACGGGTCGTCGGACGTCGAATGCGCGCCGGCACGATATGTCACCCATTCGATCAGCGTCGGCCCGAGGTTGCTTCGCGCCCGCTCGGCCGCCCACAGTGATACCGCGTGAACCGCCAGGTAATCATTGCCATCGACGCGCAGAGCGGGGATTCCGAAACCGTGACCGCGAGCCGCAAACGTGCCTGAGTCGCCGAGCGCGAGCCCTTGAAATGTTGAGATCGCCCACTGATTGTTGACGATGTTCAAAACGACTGGCGCGTGGTATGTCGATGCAAAAACCATCGCCGCGTGAAAATCGGATTCCGCCGTAGAGCCGTCGCCTATCCATGCCGAGGCGATCTTGGTGTCACCCGACAACGCCGAGGCCATCGCCCAACCAACCGCCTGAACGTACTGCGTTGCGAGATTGCCCGAGATGCTAAAGAACCCGTGCGCCTTCGATGAATACAAACCCGGTAATTGACGACCCTTCATCGGGTCTCGACTATTGGAAAGCACCTGGTTCATCATGTCGACGAGCGGATATCCCCCCGCGATAAGCAAACCCTGCTGACGATAGGTCGGAAAATTCATGTCATCTGGCTGCAGGGCGCGGCTGTGGGCACACGCAATCGCCTCCTCGCCGAGCGACTGAATATAGAACGATGTCTTTCCCTGCCGGTGCTCGCGCAACATTTGCGCGTCGAATGCCCTGACGGTCAGCATGTCGCGCAGGCCGCCAATCATCTGGTCAGGGCTTAGCGAATTGGCCCATGGTCCGACCGCGTCGCCATTGTCGTCCAGAACCCGCACAAGCGAATACGCCAAGTCAAATACTTCGGCGGCGGCTATCTCGAGCGGCGGTCGCCGAACTTCGCCAGCCGAACTTGTTATAAGCGAGGCGAACGGCGCCTGATCTCCGGATCGAGCCAGCGGTTCGCGCATCCGCAAGCGCAGCGGTTCATAATCAGGCAACGGGCTCTCCCATTTTGTGACGCGAAATCGCGCGCTCAATAACCGCCACAACCTCTTCGGCGCGTGCCCCCGGGGTCAGAATCTCGCTCACCCCAGCCTGCCTGAGTCGCTCGATGTCCTTTTTAGGAATGATGCCACCGACGACGACAGGGATATCGACTCCGCGGTCCTTCAGTTTCTGAACAACTTTGGGGGCGAGCATCATGTGGGCACCGGAGAGCATCGACAATCCGACGACGTCGACGTCTTCGTCGCCCGCGGCCGCCGCGACTGAGTCCGGAGTTTGGAACAACCCGGTATAAATCACCTCGTAGCCGGCGTCGCGCAGCAGGCGCGCAACTACTTTAATTCCACGGTCGTGACCGTCAAGGCCGACCTTTGCCACTAGGACCCTCTTTGCTATGTCCTTAACTTAGCCACAGCCCGAGAACCCCCGAAATTGAGAATCGCGACGGTCGGGCGCCTAAATACTTGGGACCTCTACATGGCGACCAAAGACCCCGACCAACCGCGACATGATCTCGCCGAGGGTGGCGTACGTCGAGACCGC
>JBKJMC010000245.1:0-3877 GCA_046596615.1 Ilumatobacteraceae bacterium
TGACAAACTCTGGGCTCGAATCTGTAACTGATCCAGGAAAAGTGACAGTCAGCTCGATCTTCCCAGTGGCCTCGCCAGACCCGGAGTACGAACTGTCGGTTCCTTCGTTCTTGAACGTGAACTTGACTGTTCCGTCCGCGAGCTTCTCGGCCTTTAATCCATCTTCTGTAAGCGGTGAGTTTTCTAACTTTACCGACATGATGTACGACGTGTCATTCTCGGAGACCGTGACCGATTGACCTTCTGGAAGCGCGACACCGCCGCCGCTGGCAATTTGCTCTTCGAACGCTTCCTTGCTGGTTATGCCTGCAAGCAAAGCAATCTGCTTCGCCATCTCGATCTTCAGTGAGCCGGTGGCCTTGGCGTCACCATCGAGGGTGATGTCGGCATCGAGGCTAATGCATGAAGACAACATGAATGAAAGAAGAATTACTGCACCTGCCACCATTGACTTAGAACGCATCATCGGCTAATTCCTTTCGCACGGGTTCTGCTGCCAAAGTAGCACCCTATTTCATGCCAAGCCATTTACCTAACTTGTTGCGACGACCTGCTCGGCTCAACGGAACACCTGTTGCCCTCGAAATCTTGCGCTTTGCCTTTGTGACTCCGAATGCGCGTTTCCACGAAAATGAAATGCCTGGTCCAAGTTTCACTGAGATGCCTCCGTTTTGAATCTGTCATGTGAGAGCCTATAACTCATATGTTTTTGCCTTGGCATTCAGCGGTCGTCTAAGTCTCGGGTGAACCCGAAGGGAACTTCGAGCAAGAGAATTGAGGTCGCGAAGGTGCGGTTGAATGCAGCGCGAGCATTGTTACACCCCCGACATATGTTTGAGCCAGCCGATAGGGCAGGTTTTCATCGCGCCATTAGTTGCGCCAAACACTTTTTGAATGTTGGTGACTCTGTTTTGAACAGTTCGTACCAACAAATTAATGGCTAGGAGAAAATCGAGCATGACGAAGAAAGCCAAAATGATCGTGATAGGAACCGAAGTCACGATGCTGGATCATCGCGAACAGGACTACATCTCTCTCACAGATATCGCGCGATTCAAAGACCCAGAGCGCACGGATTACCTGATCTCTAACTGGCTGCGAAATCGAAACACAATCGAATTTTTAGGTCTCTGGGAGGCCTTAAATAACCCCGGTTTTAATCCCATCGAATTCGATGGGATTAAGAAAAGTGCCGGCCTCAATAGCTTCGTTCTGACGGTCAAGCGGTGGGTTGAAAGGACCCAGGCGATCGGTCTCGTGTCCCAAGCCGGTCGCTACGGCGGCACCTTCGCCCACAAGGACATCGCTTTCGAGTTTGCCTCATGGATATCGGTCGAGTTCAAGCTCTATCTGATAAAGGAATTCCAGCGACTTAAGGAAGACGAAAGTCTGCGACTGTCATTGGCCTGGAATCTCAATCGCACCCTCTCCAAACTCAACTATCTAATTCACACAGATGCGATCATGAATCACCTGATCCCGGCGCTAGTAACACCATCTCAGGCTGCCATGACCTACGCCACCGAGGCCGATTTGCTCAATGTCGCGCTGTTCGGTCAAACCGCAAAGCAATGGCGCGATACCAACCCAAAACTTGATGGCAACATCCGCGACTACGCCACTATTGAGCAGTTGTTGGTGCTATCCAATATTGAAAGCATGAATGCCGAGTTCATTCGCATGAACTTGAAGCAGGGTGAGCGGCTCAAACGTCTCAACGAAATCGCGATCCTCCAGCTACAGATATTGACCAAAGGCCATACCGCAATCAACTCCCTAGCCGAGCGACTGTACAGCAAAATTCTGCCACCTGCGCATTAGTCAAGCCGATATACAATCACGAGAGTGAAAATGAATTTAAGCAAGTTTCGCCAAAGCCCTGGGAAGGCAATTGATTTGGCGAACTTCAGCCCAGATGCACCGAGTGGCATCTCAAAGGAAAAGAGCTTGCCGATTCTCGCCAAGAACCTTGCCGAACTAGAAGAGTTGCAATATCGACTATTCGCCGAAAGCAAAACCTCGCTACTGATCGTGCTTCAAGGCATTGACACCGCAGGCAAGGACGGCACAATTCGGAATGTATTTTCGGCCTTTAATCCTCAGGGCGTTTACGTTAAATCATTTAAGGCCCCGGACAGCCAGGAGACGCAGCACGACTATCTCTGGCGAATCCATAATTCATGCCCCCCTCTCGGGGCAATTGCCATTTTTAATAGGGGCCATTACGAAGATGTCTTTGTGCCTCGGGTTCATAAGACGATTCCCGAGAAAGCGGCAACGAAACGAATTCGCCACATCAATGAATTCGAACGGCTACTCACCGATGAAAAAACGATAGTGATAAAATTGTTTCTCAACATTTCGAAAGATGAACAATTTGAAAGACTAAATAGTCGGATCGAGGACTCAACAAGAAATTGGAAATTTAGTACCGCCGATGTGGACGAGCGAGCACGCTGGGACAGGTATGCCGAGGTATTTAGTGAGACACTGAGCAAGACAAACACGGCCTATGCACCGTGGTGGATAATCCCTAGCAATCAAAAGTGGTTTAGAAATCTGCTTGTTAGCGAGATTGTCTTGAAGTCGCTACGAGACCTGAAACTTGAATGGCCCAAGTCGGAGCTGTCTAGCAAGGACGCGCGACGCGCACTAGAGAGCGCCTCTTAGCGAGAGTCGTGACTAAGTTGATCTGGCTATGAACCAGTCATTCGATCGACTCGTTGTACTCGATTTTGAGACGACGGGGTTGAATCGGGGCTACAAGCCCGTCGAGATCGCGTGGCTCGAATTTGATCGCGATTTCGCGGTCATCGAGAGAGTTGATTCGCTGATTAACCCAAACATGCCCATTGAAGAAGGCGCGACGAAGGTGCACGGTATAACCACTGCGATGCTCGCCGGTTCGCCCTCACTGGATGAATTCATAATTGGCACACATGGCGACAAATTTCGCGATGGTCGAACGCTGATAGTTGCCCATAACGCCAAGTTCGACTTGCCGATGATCTCTCGTTACTGCGGTGATGCGACCGCGTTGTGCACGATGATGCTCTCATTTGTGCTGATGCCAGAGGCCAAGAATCACCAGTTGGGCACGTTGACAGAACTCTGCGGCGTGCAGGTGGCGCCAACCCACAGGGCGCTTGCAGACGTAGAGGCGTGCTTTTTGTTGCTGCAGCACTTCGCGGCTAAGTGGTCTTTGTCTCTCGAGCGCATGCTCGAACTGACGGGCTCATTTAACGGTGATTCGGTGATGCCTTTTGGGCGTTACCAAGGCACGGCAATTAGACAACTCCCGAAGGATTACGTCGACTGGATGTTTGGCAAGTTCGAGTCAAGTCACTGGGTTGTGCAGATCCTCAAGAATCTCTGAACAAGTCTTTGGCACGACCTAGAAGGCACCACTTTCGAGCATGCTTTGAAACTCGGTCCCTTGCACGATCGGGATCTTTAGTTCACGGGCCTTCATAACTTTCGGCTCCCCTGGCTCTTCGCCCACGACTAGGCAATAGGTCTTGGCGCTGACACTGCCGGGTGCCTTGCCGCCGCGGTCTTTGATCGCGGCCTCGGCCTGTTCGCGGGTGAAGCCCTCGATAGCGCCGGTGACGACGATGGCCTTGCCGACGAGGTTTTGGGGCAACTGGCTGACGACGACGTTGCCGAAATCAACACCACCCTTTCGCAGTTTCTCGATGATCTTCTTGTTTTCTCTTTTAGAAAACCAGTTGGCTATCGAGAGGGCGATAACTTCGCCAACACCGTCGATGGCGCCGAGTTGTTCTTGGGTGGCTTGCATGATGTTGTCGAGAGAGCCGAAGGTCTTGGCGAGAGATTCTGAGGCCGCGGGTCCGAGGTGTTTGATACCGAGCGCGGT
>JBKJMC010000201.1:0-3357 GCA_046596615.1 Ilumatobacteraceae bacterium
CGACGACGAATCTCGGCCTCCACTTCTTGCTTGAATTGCTCGATGCGGCTCGAGTACTCATCCTTCTCGAGTCGCTCTTCCAGCGCGGTCAATTCGTCTTGGGCGCGGTCGCGATTGGCCTCCATCAATTTGTCAAGCATGTTGTCGAGATCCAAATTACGCAGCGTTCGGTAGAGGTAGTAGGTGCCACCGACAGGGCGACCTGGTTCCATCCCCGCAAATCGCTGCACCGATTGTCTAGCCAGCGCCCGCATCATCGCTTGGTCGCCGTTCATTAGCGCATTCATCAACATCGCCGCGATCTCTTCGGGCGTGAGCGAGTCCATGCTCCCGCCGGAAGACCCCTTGCCCTCGCCGGGTTTTTGCTCCTGCATCTTGCGCCACACCTCTTCTTCGGTGGCGTTTGGGTCTTGCGAGATGTCGTACTCTGGGCCGCGCAACGAAAAGTACACCTCAAAGATAGTTTCGAACGCGCGCCAATGAGAGTTGTTCTTGACCAGAGTGGCACCTAGCGCGTACTTGAACGCCTGACGATCTTCGATCGGGATTTCCTTGACTGCCTGCATTGCGTCAAGGTTCTCTGTCAGGCTGACGGGCAGGCCGGCATTGCGCAACTCGACAATAAATCCCGACATTAAATCAAGGACGGGCATGACCCTAACTCACTTTTCGACCGACAGTTCCTTGGCCGCCTTGGCGATGTCGGTCTGGTACTTGAGCAGTACGTGGAGCGTTTCCTTGGCCTCTTGCGCATCGATGTGTTCGATTCCTAGCAGCATCAATGTGCGCGCCCAGTCAAGCGTCTCGCTGACGGACGGGGCCTTCTTGAGATCGAGTTGGCGAATGCTGCGCACGATGCGCGCAATTTGATCGGCGAGGTTTTGCGAGATGTCGGGAACCTTGGTGAGCACAATTTCCTTTTCGCGCTCGAGGTCCGGGTAATCAACGTGCAGGTACAGGCAGCGACGCTTGAGGGCCTCTGAAAGTTCGCGGGTGTTGTTCGAAGTCAGAAAAACCATTGGGATCTGCTTGGCCGTAATCGTGCCAAGTTCGGGGATCGACACCTGGTACTCGGAGAGAATTTCTAGCAGTAGAGCCTCCGTCTCGACTTCAACGCGATCTACCTCGTCGATCAACAGCACCACCGGTTCTTCGCTGCTGATCGCCTCGAGCAGTGGCCTCGTCAACAAAAACTCTTCGCTGAAGATGTCGTCGTGAACATCCGACCAGGAGTCGCCGTTCTTGTCGGCCTGAATACGTAACAGCTGTTTCTTATAGTTCCACTCGTAGAGAGCTTTCGATTCGTCGAGCCCCTCGTAGCATTGCAAACGAATCAGGCGCGCACCCAAAAGTTCGGCGACGCTCTTGGCGAGTTGGGTTTTGCCAGTTCCAGCTGGACCCTCAACGAGCACTGGCTTGCCAAGCCGCTGCGCCAGAAAGACAACACCAGCGATGCCCTCATCGGCGAGGTAATGAACCTTCTTTAGGCCGTCGCGGACTACTTGCACCGATTCAAAGCGTGTTTCCATCACGGCAACTCTAGCGTTTGGGTCGCGAACGCTCTTCACCGAGAACGATTGCCCAAAAGCGTACGCTAGTGATCAGGCATGTCCGAATCTCGCTCATCTCTGCACCCCACCTCGGGCCTGCTGCGCTCAAATCTCACAGTCGCCGCCGGCACCGCACTGTCGCGCCTAACTGGCCTTGCCCGCATCATCATTTTCGGCGTGATCGTCGGCCAGACCGCGCTCGCCGATGCCTTCGACGTCGCCAACAATGCCCCCAACGCGATCTACGAATTATTTATCGGCGGCGTACTCTCGGCCAGTCTTGTGCCACTGTTCACTCGCTATTCAGCCGATCACAGCGCCGATCACAGCGCCGATCACAGCGCCACCGAGGCGATATTTGGCGTGACGCTAGTGGCTCTCGTGGTTTGCACTGGGCTGGCAATTCTCGCCGCGCCGCAGATCTTTCACCTCTTTTCCCTGCACCCCAGTGCCGGCATCGACATCATTCAGTTTCGCAGTGCGGGCACTATGCTCACCAGGATTTTTTTGCTTCAGATATTCTTTTACGGCCTGAGCGCGTTGTGCTCTGCGCTCCTTAATTCGCGCCGCAAGTTTTTTGCCGCAGCTTGGTCGCCCGTGCTCGCCAACTGCGTGGCGATCGCATTCTTGTTGCTGCTGCCGCTCACGACAACGCCAAACCCGCCCTCGCTGCTCGACGTGCTCGACAACCAAACGTTCAAGTTTCTGCTCGGCCTCGGCGCAACACTGGGCATTGCCACGATGGCAATCATCATGTTTCTCTCCGTGCGCGCGGCTGGCATCAATTTGCG
The DNA here is from genome assembly GCA_046596615.1 of Ilumatobacteraceae bacterium. Lineage (GTDB taxonomy): Bacteria > Actinomycetota > Acidimicrobiia > Acidimicrobiales > Ilumatobacteraceae > UBA3006. The sequence continues at coordinate 2,342 of JBKJMC010000201.1, forward strand.
CTTCAGACCAAATTTCGGCCATCCAGCGGTCGGACAACTGCTACGACTCTCGTTATGGACTCTCGGATACGTCGTCGCCAACCAGATTGCTCTAGTCGTCATCAAGAACCTGGCATCTCCCGGCAGCGGCAACGTCGATGCCTACGCCAAGGCAATGGTGCTGCTCCAGCTACCGCACGGGCTACTTGCAGTCTCTATCGCCACAACATTCATGCCAGAGTTGGCGCGTCGAAGCGCAGCCGGAGACGAGATAGGTTTCGCTCAGCAGATCACTAGTGGGCTGCGCTTAACCGCGATGTTTGTGCTCCCGTCCAGCATCGGATTGCTCATTCTCAGCCGTCCGATTATCGGTCTTGTGCTCCAACACGGCAACTTTGACGTTGCGGCCGGCATTAACACCAGCCGCGCCCTCAGCGGCATGGCACTGGGCCTGATTGGCTTTTCGATCTACTTGTTCACTCTGCGCGGCTTCTATGCCCGCAATGATACGAGAACCCCGTTCTTCATTAACCTCTTCGAAAACGCACTGAATGTTATTTTTGCGTTCGCCCTTGTAGATCGCTATGGCGTTTTTGGCCTCGGCCTGGCCTTCTCGCTTGCATACATCGTCGCCGCCGTCGTTGCTCTCGTCGTCTTGCACTTCAAGGTCGAAGTGCTCAGCGTGCCGAACGTTTTGCGCTCGCTGTCGGGAATTGTCTCGGCAACCGCCGTGACGAGCGCCGCAGTTTATCTATGTAGCAAATTCATCGGCACAAATTACGGTCTCGGCGCGCTAGCGCGAGTCGGCTCGGGAATCGTTATTGGCGTGGCCGTATATTGGTTAGCACTTATGGTGTTCAAGGTTGACGAACTTCGCGGTCTAACCTCTCGCTTGCAGCGCAACAACAACTAGGACGGCAACACAACTAGATCGTCGCGGTGCACGATCTCTGCAGGCACCCCGTCTGGCAACTCGGCGCTCTTTCGCCCCGCGGCGGCGCTGGCCTGCACCGCGTCGACGCTCACCATGCCCCGCG
>JBKJMC010000264.1:0-7043 GCA_046596615.1 Ilumatobacteraceae bacterium
GAAGCGCCGCTACGAAAGGCTTGCGGTTTACAGGCCACTCGTGCCCGTCGGTCGCGCCGATGTCGGGTTCTTGCCCGGCGGGCTAGACGAAAAACTCGACCCGTGGATGTCGGCGATTCACGACGCGATCGTCGCTCTGACCGATCATCGCTCGAGTCGCGATGCCCGCGGACTGATCGACGACCTCACAGATCGCGGCCAACTGACACTTGAGTCTGTGACGTTCTTGCGCGGTCGTTCGCTACAGCAGCAGTTCGTCGTCGTCGACGAGGCCCAGAACCTGGAGCCGACCACCTTAAAGACGATCCTGACCCGCATCGGCGAGGGCACCAAGGTCGTGTTCACCGGCGACACCAGCCAGATCGACGCCCCCTATATGGGCGAGTCGAACAATGCCCTGGCCGTGCTGATTCACGCCTTTGCCGGCCAGTCCTGCTTTGGCAACATCACCTTGACGGCCTGCGAGCGCAGCGAGGTGGCCAGCCTGGCCGCCGAGCTACTGTAAGCCCCCAATTCCAGCCAAATTCCCGCATTCCCCCATCTTTACCCCCACTTGACAGCCGCCGAATTCCAATTTAGTGTATATTTTGTAGTGAAGCGGACAGCAGTCCGTTTCTGCACAGCGGAGGATCCAAATGTCTCTCATGGAGCGACGAAGCGAAATCCCAAGCAGGACGATTCACGAGATGGTGGATTGGACTCAGTTTGCCAATTGCAAAGGCAAGATGAAATTGTTCTTTGCCCCCCGAGCCGAACGACCTGAGGCGCGCGAGCGGCGAGAATTCAAGGCACGCAAGTTGTGCGCCGCGTGCTCAGTGCAAAGTACGTGCCAGAGTTACGCCCGCAATAACCGCGAGTACGGCTACTGGGGCGGAGAGAACGAAGAAGATCGCCATCTTGCCGGTTTTACAATCGCGGCACCAATCGGTATCCGAGCTCGTGGCACACGTGCTGTTGCTACAGCGTCGTAACAACTCATTGCACGACTCGCGAGACTCGACTCACCAGACGAACATCAATCTGTCAAGATGGATGCATGACGTCATCCGAAAAATCACTCGACCCAAGCGAGTTCGTTACCCAATTTATTGAAAACATCGAGCACAGCCGCTTTACCGCCGCGATGGACATGGTCTCGGACGACTGCGAGTACGACAACGTGCCCTTTAACAAGGTCTTCGGCAAGGATGCCATCGTCTCGGTATTGTCAGAGTTTCTTGCCGCCAGCACCCGCGTCGAGTGGCTGGTTCACCACCAGGTCAGCAGCGGCGACATGCAACATGGGGTGGTCATGAACGAGCGGACGGACCGCTTTGAGATCGATGATCGCTGGATCGAACTAAATATCGCTGGCCTATTCGTGGTCAGCGAGGGCAAGATTGCGCTGTGGCGCGACTACTTCGATCGCGACAGTTTTACCAAGGCGCTCGCCGAAAAATAGATCGCCACACTCTGCGCCTAGTCTCGTGCCCATGGACATGGTGCGCTTCGCGATCGTCGACACCGAGACGACAGGGCTCTCCTGCGACAACGATCGACTCCTGCAAATCGGCGTTGTCATCGTTGGGTTTGACGGCCAAATCGAGAACGAATTCGCCACTCATATCAAGCGCCGCTTTCTCAAGCCCGGCCAACTCGGTGCCCACTTCGTGCACGGCATCACTCGCAGCGATCTGCGCGGCGGAATCCCCATCGGCGAGGCGTTAAGTGCGATGCAAGAAGTGATCGCTGGATGCGTTTTCACCGCCCACAACGCCCAATTCGATTTAGGTTTTCTACGAGCCGAAGCCAAGCGAGCCAATGTTTCACTCGCGATTAATGCGCCGATCTGCACTCTCAAGATGTCGCGGGCGCTCGACCCAAAGTTGACCAAGTCGCACAAATTGAACGAGATTGCCAAGCGCTACGGGGTCGTAAACGAGCGCGCCCACGACGCCCTCGCCGACGCCCGAGTTACGGCCGCCGTCTTGCCGCGACTACTTGGCGAACTGGGTATCACTACGGTCGAGCAGCTGTCCCCGTTCGTCGTGACGCCAAAACCCGCTAAAAAAATTCTCAGGCATAGCGCTTAAGTACTGCCGCCGCGGTGCGCGCACCCAAATCGCGCATCTCGACAGGCTCGACGACACGCACGTCTTTGCCGGCGCGAAGCAAAAGGCGGCCGAGCCAGTGTTCGCTGCTGACGGTCATCGTAATCTGAACAGATCCGTCAGAGTTCTTGGTGCGTGAAGTGTACGGGTAACTCTCGACCACCCAGCGCGCGCGGGGTGCCACGAGCAGCGTGACTTGCTGCATCGAGTCGTTGAACCACTCTGCTTCGTCGCCGATTTCGCCACCGTGCCCACCCGCCGTGGGGGCGATAAATGTGCCGAGATTTTGCAGGTGATCGACACGGTCGATGCGAAACACTCGGCGCTCACCAGATAATTCGTCGTCCGCCGCAACATACCAATGCCCGCCGTCTTCAAAGACCTTGCGCGGCGTGATCGTGCGCTCGCTGCGGTCGGCGCGCGCCGGTGAGAAGTATGTGATCCGGAGTTGCTCACCGGTTTCTACAGTGCGCAAGAATGCATCGACTAGTGGCACTTGGGCGATTTCGACCGAGACGACTTCGTGCGCCGACGGCAGAAGCCGACGCAATTTGACAAGCGCCGTAGCCAGATTGCCCTTGGCGTTGGCGCCCGGCAATTGCTGTGCCGCAATACCCATCGATGTCAGCGCGAACACCTCTGCCGTAGTCATCTGTAGCGGCCGCGAGAACAGCAACGGCACCTCGGCGATTACCTCTCCCTCGTCGATAAAGACGTCGATCAGCGCATCCGGAGAATACGGTGGGACGCCACACACCGCCGCCATCATCAGGTCATCCATCAATTCTGCTTCGCTCAACTTAAATTGCTTGGCCATATCGGCCAACCTGACCCTCTTGCGCTCCATCAGCCACGGCAGCATTATGAGCAAGCCGGCGACGCGCTCCGCAGCGCCGCGCGGCCCGCGCCGACGACCCAGGATCGTGCGTTTTACCTTCACGACTTAGCCCTCGACATTACTTGCAGCCATTTCATGCAGCCATGACCGCACCTGACTTCGAATCTCCGGCGGAGAAAGAACCTCGGCGCGCTCGACCATCGCGAACAGCCAGACCCTGAACGCCGCCATGTTGGCGCACGGAATACTAAATTCGATCGAGCCGTTCGTGCGCTCTTTAACGACGCTTACCTGGCCAAATTCGGCGCGCACCCGCGGTGCCAGCGGGGCGTCAACGAGAACGATCGCGGTCTTGCTGGCCCCGTCGCCGTCACGCAACAACTCACGTTCGGTTGGAACCGCCTTCGAAAGATCGAAATCTGCGGGGCGCTGAAATGACTTCGGCTCGTCTTTAGTTATCGCGCCCTCGATGCGGTCGACACGAAAGACGCGACGATCGTTGCGCAAGTCATCGAATCCGATGATGTACCAAAAACCACCGCGAGATAACAGCCCGTACGGATGCACGCTGCGGATTTCGCCGTTGTAGACGAAGTGCAAAATGCGCCGCTCGACGATGCCAGCCGCCAACTCTGGCATCAACTTGTCGTCCAGCTCGATGTTGACACTGGTGAGGGGCTCGTAAAGTGCGCGCTCGCCGCCCAACTTCCAAAGCGCAGCCTCGCCGTGGTTCGCGCCAATGCGTACGGTCGCCGCCGCAAGTTGCAAGGCCTTGAGCTCTCCCTCGGTCAAACCAAGGTCGCTCAGTTCAAAACTGCGGCGATCCACCTTGTACGCGCCCTCGCCCGCGCTATCGCCCCCGAGGGTAACCATCTCGATCGGAATGCCCATATCACGCAATTCCTTTTTGTCGCGCTCGAAACTGGCCCGCGCCGCCACGTTTCCCGGTGGGTACTGCGCTCCGAGTTCGTTGCGAATTTGCCGCAGAGTCAATGGCTGCGAACGCTGCACGAGCAACGCCAAGAGATTGATCATCCGCTCGGCCTGCGAAGTCTTAACAGACATTACCTAACCCCGCCGCCACGGTCGCGATGCGCAAGGTGCCAGCGCAACAAGATTCGAGTCGAAGAGTCGTGGCTCGCGCTCGGTTCGCCTGATTCGATATCGTTCGCGATTTCGCCCGCCAATTGCTTGCCCATCTCTACGCCCCACTGATCGAAACTGTTGATGCCAAGAACGCATCCTGCCACAAAAACTTTGTGCTCGTATAACGCGATCAGCGCGCCGAGCGACGCGGCGCTTAACACGGAGCCGACGATCGTCGTGCTCGGTCGATTGCCTGGCATCACTCGATGTGCAACCTGCTCTTCGGAAATGCCTGCAATTCGCAACTCGGCCTCCGTGCGACCCACGGCAAGGACCTGCGCTTGAGCCAGCGCATTAGCGACGAGCGCGTCGTGCGTGGCGACATAGCGGTGCGACGGCCGCGAAAAGAAAATGAAGTCGGTAGGCACAACCTGCGTTCCCTGATGCAGCATCTGCATGAAGGCGTGTTGGGCGTCTGTTCCGACTCCGCCCCAGACAACTGCTGCGGTTTGCAACGACACACTTTGGCCTTCGCTAGTCACTCGTTTGCCGTTTGACTCCATCTCAAGCTGCTGCAGGTATGCGGGCAACAACGCCAACGCCGTTGAGTACGGCAGCACGGCTCGCGTCGCCATTCCGAGAATCGCCGTGTTGAAGACATCAATCATCGCCAGTAACATCGGCGCGTTGCTCGCGCTCGGCGACGTCGCGAAATGTGTGTCGACGGCATGCATCCCCGCCAAAAAATCGGCAAAGATTTCACCACCGAAAGCGATTACGTTGGCCGCGCTCACGGCCGACGATACCGAATACCTGCCGCCAACCCATGCCCAGGTCTCGAATATTTGCGACGAAGCGATGCCGTGCTGCAGCGCACGCTGCGGGTAGGCCGAGATGACAATGCTGTGCATAGCAATTGCGCTGTCGCCGAGCGCCGTGCCGAGCCACTGCTGCGCTAGTCGGGAATTGGCCAGCGTCTCGGCCGTGGCAAACGTCTTAGAGATCATTACGACGAGAGTCGTTTCGGCATTTAGCCCGTGCAGTTGCGTGAGTAGATCGGTGGCGTCGATGTTAGACACGAAGCGGCACTCGAGTCTTGGCTCGTGAATTCCCGCGAGCGCGTCGTAGACGAGCGCGGGCCCGAGGTCGCTGCCGCCGATGCCGATATTGAGCACGTGAGTAAAGGCCTTGCCAGTCGCCCCGCGAATATCACCGCTGTGCACCCGCGCGGCAAATGACGCCAACTCATCGCGCACGCGGTGCACGTCGGCAACTACATCGCGGCCATCGACAAACACCGTTGCGCCGCGCGGAGACCGCAAGGCCGTATGCAATGCCGGCTGGTTCTCGGTGTTGTTGATCGGACTACCTGAAAACATCATGTCGCGCTTTTGGGCCACGGCAGCGGCTTCGATGACCTCGGCGAATACCGCGATAATTTCGTCGCTAATCAACTGCTTCGAAATGTCTACATATAGGGCCGCGCCGTCGGCCTGTTCGCCAAGTGCCAGCTCGAACGCCAGCCGCTTAGCGCGGCCGGGGTCGGTTGCAAATGCATCGCGCAGCGTCATTGTGGCGCTCGAATTGGCTAAGCCAGCAAGTCGCTGCCACGCGGGATGGGCCGTGATATCCACTGCGGTCAGGTTATCGGCACGAATCTCGCCGCTCCCGACACAGAAGTATCGTGGTACTCCGTGACGCATCTTGGCAAGCAGCCGACAGACGCGACGCCACCAACACCCGCTAAGAGCAGCGAAGCGCAAGTCGGCGTGCTCTACGGGTTGAGCGCCTTCATCACGTGGGGCCTGCTCACGATTTACTGGAAGCAACTCAAGTCGTTTAGCCCGATCGAATTGATCGGCTGGCGAATTTCGGCATCCACGATCATTCTCGTCGTGCTGATGGCCGCACGGCATCGGTTGATGCCGCTGCTGCATACATTGCGCAACCGCCAGGTTCTAATGCGAATTTTACTGGCGAGTGTAATGCTGAGCATCAATTGGTTTACATACGTGTGGGCGGTGGTCAACGGTCACGTAATTGAAACCGCGCTCGGCTATTTTATTTCGCCGATTCTGACCTTGGTGATCGGCGTGTTCATTCTGCACGAACACCTGCGGCGAATTCAGCGCGTGGCGGTCTGCTTTGCCGTGTTAGGCGTCGCGATTCTCACAATTGCCTATGGCCAAATTCCAACAATCGCTCTCGCCCTATCGGGATCGTGGGCCATTTACGGGCTCTTAAAGAAACAAATATCACTGGCGCCGCTCGAAAGCCTCACCGCCGAAGTCTTGGTCGTTTTTGTGCCGGCCTCAGCAATCGTTGCCGCGTCTTGGCACAATGGCGGCAGCATCGCCAATTCGGCGACGCCGGCGCAATGGGTATTGGTGGCTCTGATCGGTGCGGTCACCGCAGCCCCATTGTTGTTTTTCGCGGGTGCAGCGCAGCGCGTGCCCCTCACGGTCATTGGCCCACTGCAATATTTCGTGCCAACAATAAACTTTCTTCTCGGCTGGCTGATTTACAACGAAGATGTCTCGGTGACGAAGCTGATCGGCTTTGCTTCAATCTGGGTGTGCCTGGCTATCGTCGTCAACGATTCGTTACGAAGTCGCCAGCGCGTTTAACGAGATACTGGCGCTAGCACGGCCGTGCCCGCCATGAAGTGCTTGAGCGCCGTGATCGCTTGCACGCCGCGCGCATTGTCGCTGGTCACCGTCGAGAATCTCGCGAGACCTGAGAGCAAGACATTGATCATGTCTTCTAGCGCCGCCACGCTGATGTCACCATGAATTTGCCCGTTTGTAACTGCGTCTTGGCAGAGTTGCTGTAAAAACTTGTTACTGCGGGCGCGAAACGGCTTGATCGCCACCAGCAACTCGGGGTGGCGCTGCGATTCACCAGCGACGCCGACAACGAAACTTGTTAGCGAAGGGTCCGCCGCATTTAGTTCGATCAGCGAATCCAAAATTGCCGAGAACTTTTCGACAAACGGGCAGTCGTCATTACACGCCTTCTCGAACGCCGAG
>JBKJMC010000279.1:0-4089 GCA_046596615.1 Ilumatobacteraceae bacterium
GGGACAACACCAATAACAGCGCCATCTGGACCAACGTGCTCCACCAGTTCCGTATCGGGCGAATTCATACCACCGTGCCTACCATGGGTTATGGCCTCAACACCAAAAATTGCCCCAGCCACAGACCGCCACGGATCTTCGACGGGGATTCGCGAGCACGCCGCGGGGTTTTTGGAACGCGCTCGCGAAGTACGGCGCGATCTACACCGCTGGCCCGAGATTGGTCTCGACCTGCCCAAGACCCGAGAACGCGTTCTAAGAGAACTTGAGGGACTTCCGCTCGACATCACATTGCACACGACCACAAGCGGCATCGCCGCGTTGCTAACGGGCGATAAGCCAGGACCAACCGTGATGCTGCGCGGAGATATGGACGCGCTACCGATGCCCGAAGACACCGGTCTCGACTTTGCGTCCAATGTTCTTAACTGCATGCACGCCTGCGGCCACGACACGCACGTGGCGATGTTGGCCGGCGCGGCGCGCATGTTGAGCGAGCGCAAAGCAGACTTGCCCGGACGCGTGATGTTTATGTTTCAGCCAGGCGAAGAGGGCTACGGCGGCGCCGAGTACATGCTTGACGAAGGCCTGCTCGATGTGCCCAGGCTTGGCGATGGAGCTGCTTCGCCGATTACGGCAGCCTACGCGATCCACATCACCTCGTCGATGCCGTCTGGGTTTATCGGCACGCGCGGCGGACCGATCATGGCATCTAGCGATCGCCTCGAGATAGTCGTCACCGGCAAGGGCGGCCACGCCTCAGAACCATTCCGCACTCTCGACCCCGTGCCGGTCGCCTGCGAAATCGTGCAGGCCCTGCAGTCACTCGTGACTCGGCGCATCGACATTTTTGATCCAACGGTGATCACGATTACCAAATTGATATCCGGCACGGCGTACAACGTGATCCCCGAGACAGCGCGCCTAGAGGGCACGATTCGCGCGCTGAGCGCCAGAACTCGCAGCAAGGTTCACGATGGCATTCGCCGCGTGGCCGAGGGCATCGCCGCCGCACACGACATGAGCGCCGAAGTCACTATCGAATTGGGCTACCCCGTAACAGTCAACGATGGCCCGTCGGCGGACTTCGCGCTCGACATCGCTACTAGTATTTGCGGCGAAGGACGCACGGCGAAGATGCCGAACCCCGTGATGGGCGCGGAAGATTTCAGTTATGTCCTTGAAAAATTGCCGGGGGCGATGCTATTTCTCGGTGGAACTCCGTCCGGAATGGACCCGATGAAGGCGCCGCCTAATCACTCCAACCGCGTCGACTTTGACGAGCACGCAATGACAACCGGTATGGCGCTGTACACGGCGCTAGCGCTGCGCACGCTAGGCGTGATGCTCGATTAAGTGTTGAGCGCTGCGGCAAACTTTAGTATCGATGTCTGAGATGTCTGCTCCGAGGCCGCTAGAGGGCGTTCGCGTTCTCGACTTCACCCGCGTGCTATCTGGCCCTCATTGCACGCGAATGTTGGCCGACCTCGGCGCGGACGTAATCAAGATCGAGCCCCCGGCTGGCGACCCGACACGCTTCACGAACCCGCGCATCAACTCGCTTTCGACCTATTTCATTCAGCAAAACACAGGAAAGCGAAACATCTCGCTCGACATGACGAAGCCAGAGGCCGTAGAGATCCTTAGAAGACTTGCCGCAAAGTGCGATGTCGTCGTCGAGAATTTTCGGCCAGGCGTGATGCAGCGCATGGGACTCGATTTTGCAACTCTCGGGGCCGCCAACTCGAAACTGATCTATGCATCGATAAGTGGTTATGGCGCGACCGGGCCGTGGGTCGAGCGCCGCGCGTATGCGCCGGTGATCAACGCCGAGACTGGCATAACCAAGTTGCAAGGCGACGCGCGCGACGGCAAATATACCAATGATCCGCACAGCCATGGAGATGTGTACACGGCGATCGAGGCGGCGGCGGCGATCTTGGCGGCGCTGTACCAACGCGAACGCAACGGGGCGGGTCAGCACATCGACATCTCGATGGCGGAGACCATGTTGTACGTGAATGAACACGCCCACGATCAACTCTGGGATGGCGATGTCGACCCCAACTGGATTCGCTCGTTTCGGCCAGGTGATTACCCCGTGTTGACGGTCGATGACGGCACAATCGTTGTCGTCAGCGGACACCCCGCCGAACGCGGAACGTTTGAGTTTTACCTTGAGGCGATGCAGATGCAGCACCTGCGCCAGGATCGGCGATTTGGCGACGTCGCGAGTCGACTCGCCAACCTCGACGCGCTGCAGCAAATAATCCGCGACTGGGCGCTTGGAGTGCCGGACGCCGACGAACTCGAACGTCGCCTCGCCGAGCATCAACTCGCCATGGGCAGGCTGCGCAGCGTTGACGAGATTGCCGCAACCGAGTGGGCGCGCGAACGCGAAGCGATCATCGAAGTTTCTGACCGAGGCGGCGGCAAGGTGCGCATACCAAATAGCCCTTGGCACTTTTCCGGATCAGAGACCGCCGTGCGCGGCGTGCCTAAATTTCGCGGTGAAGACAACCGCGAGGTCTTGCGGGAGATGCTCGACATGAGCGAAGAGCAGATCGCACGAATGTACATCGACGGCATTCTGGTCGAGCGCATGCCGAAAAAATAGTCACAGTAAATACTTTGGGGCGAGTGATTCAGCGCCCAGAATGGCCAAAACCGCCGCCGCGGTCGTTGTCATCGAGTTCGTCAACTACGCTCCATGTCACATTCTCGATTAGTTGAATTACAAGCTGTGCGATTCTGTCACCGCGGGTGACTTGATAATCAAATGTCGGATCGGTGTTAATCATTACGACCTTTAGCTCGCCGCGATAGCCGCTGTCGATGATGCCAGGAGTGTTAACAAGCGTCACCCCGTGCTTGAGGGCGAGCCCGCTGCGGGGCACCACGAGTCCGACATAGCCAATAGGTATCGCCACTGCAATACCCGTTGCCACAAGCATGCGGCCGCCGGCAGCGGCAATCAACACATTTTCGCGCGAGTGCAGGTCGACGCCAGCATCGCCAGAATTAGCCGTAACGGGAAGCGGCAGGTCAATGTCGAGTCGGCGAACAGCGATTTGCACCATCGCCCAACTTTAGACGGCGCCGTGGTTTGCGGCATCAAAATTTGCGCCGAGATGCCGTAGATTTGTTGGGTGCTCGTTTGGATGGATTTAGAGATGACGGGACTCGACCCACTAGTAGACGTCATCGTCGAAATCGCCACATTAATCACCGACGACGAATTGAACATCGTTGCCGAGGGACCAGACCTCGTGATCTTTCAGCCGGCTGAAATGCTCGCCAAGATGGACCCCTTCGTTGTCGAGATGCACACTAAGTCTGGGTTGCTTGCGGCGATCTCTGTTTCGACAACAACCCTCGAAGACGCAACAGTACAAACGCTCGCATTCATCAAGCAGCATGTGCCAGAAGCTCGCACCGTGCCCCTGTGCGGAAACTCAATTGGCACAGATCGCAGATTTTTGGCGAAGTACATGCCCGATATCGAGAATTATCTGCACTACCGCTGCGTCGATGTCTCGAGCATAAAGGAACTTGCCAAGCGATGGTATCCAAAAGTGGCGATGGATCGAAACGCCAAGAGCGGATTGCACCGCGCGCTCGACGACGTCAAGGAGAGCCTGCGCGAATTAGGTTTTTATCGCGAGAAGTTGTTCGTCGTAGCGACACCTGTGCCGACAACTGTGCCGACACCTGTGCCGACACCGGCAACTAATTCAGATGATTGACGACGCCCCGCCAGCCCAAGCACCAGCGGCGGTGCCGCGCCAGCCAAAGCAGGAGCAACTGCCGGCGAGTGAAGAAATAACACAAGTTGCCCCGAGTATTTTGCGCACACAATTGCCAATTTCAATGCCTGGCCTTGGCCACGTCAACATGTACGTCCTTGAGGACAAGCGTGGGTTCGCAGTCGTCGATCCTGGCATGCCCGGGTCAGCATCGTGGAAGGCTCTCAAGACGCGTCTCAACGCCATCGGTGCTCCCCTCAAGCGAGTGCACTCGATCGTCGTCACCCACAGCCACCCAGATCACTACGGCGGGGCGGCTCGGTTACGCAGCGAAACTGGCGCC
>JBKJMC010000158.1:0-2558 GCA_046596615.1 Ilumatobacteraceae bacterium
GGGCGCGCGGTGGTCGTTGCGACGGGGATGCAGACCCAGATGGGGCACATCGCCGGGATGCTGGAAGAAGCGCCGGCCGAGACTACGCCACTGCAAAAGGAACTCGCCCGCCTTGGCAAACTGCTTGGAATAATAGTCGTCATTATCGCCCTCGTGATGATCGCAACGATTATCTTCGTGGAACATGTGAGCGGTTTCGCCGCTATTTTCGATGTGCTTATCCTGGGCGTGGCGCTGGCTGTGGCGGCAATACCTGAAGGCTTACCGGCGGTAGTGACTGCCGTACTCTCCCTTGGCGTGCAACGCATGGCGCGCAGAAACGCTATCGTACGGCATCTACCAGCCGTCGAAACGCTCGGCTCGGCAACTGTCATTGCTTCCGATAAAACAGGAACGCTGACAAAAAACGAGATGACGGTGCGCGCGGTCGTTACTGCCAGCGGACGTGTCGTCATAGACGGTGAGGGTTACGCGCCTGAAGGCGAAGTGCGCCGGGACGGAGGCGGAGCGATTGACGGGGCGCTCAGGAGCGAACTGGAGCGCGCGCTCGCTGTGGCCGACCGTGCCAACAATGCGGTCCTGCAAGAACATGACGGACGCTGGGCGGTTCAGGGAGACCCGACCGAAGGGGCGCTTGTCGTCGCGGCGCGCAAAGCGGGGCTGGACAATGAAGCGCTCGATGCGCGCTTCGAGCGCGTCGGAGAAGTGCCTTTCTCCTCCGAACGCAAATTGCACACGACCGTTCATACCGACGCCCAGAAGCAGGAACGTCTGATCGTCTTCACCAAAGGCGCACCGGATCTGTTGCTCAGGCGTTGTACGCACGAACTGGTGGGAGAGGAGACACGGCCTTTGACAGCAGAGCGCCGCGCAGAGATTTTGAAAACGAACGAACAGCTCGCGGGCGAAGCATTGCGCTCGCTGGGAGTGGCTTTTCGCTCACTACCCGCTGACGCACCTGAAGCTGATGAAGTCGACGAACGCGTCGAGCAAAACCTCGTCTTCGCCGGATTGATCGGCATGATTGATCCGCCGCGTGCAGAAGCAAGGGAAGCGGTCACCCGCGCGAAAACGGCAGGGATACGCCCGATAATGATTACGGGCGATCATCCTGTAACCGCCGCCGTTATCGCCGCCCAACTCGGAATAGTCGAGAACGGGCGATCAGTCAGCGGCGACGAACTTGAGAAGCTGTCGGACGAAGCCCTCGATCAAACGGTCAGAGAAGTGTCGGTCTATGCACGCGTCAATCCCGAACACAAGCTGCGCATCGTGAAAGCGTTGCAGCGTGGAGGTGCAGTGGTAGCGATGACGGGCGACGGCGTAAATGACGCGCCCGCCCTGAAAACCGCGGACATCGGCATAGCGATGGGTATCATGGGGACGGATGTTTCCAAACAAGCTGCCGACATGATACTCGCGGACGACAATTTCGCTTCCATCGTTGCAGCTGTCGAAGAGGGACGTTCGATCTTCTCTAACATTCGAAAATTCTTGCGCTATCTGCTCTCGTCGAACATCGGCGAAGTGCTCACCATGTTCTTCGGCGTGCTGCTGGCGGATGCCATCGGGCTAAAGGCTGAAGAGCAGGCCCTCGTGCTGCCGTTGCTGGCAACGCAACTCCTGTGGATCAACCTCGTTACGGACGGTGCACCGGCGCTCGCGCTTGGCATTGACCCACCGAACGCTGACGCGATGCGCAAAGCCCCGCGCCCACAGGGCGAAGGGGTGATTACCCGTCGAATGTGGTTCAGCATTGTCTTCGTTGGCGTTGTGATGGCCACCGGTACGCTGCTGGTGCTGGATGCGAGCTTGCCGGGCGGTTTCATAGAAGGCTCGGGCAGTGTGCGCTACGCACAGACCATGGCATTTACGACCCTGGTATTCTTTTCACTTTTCACCGTTTTCAACGCACGTTCAGACGACCAGAGCGCATTTGTCGGATTGTTCTCCAACAAGTGGCTATGGGGCGCGGTTCTGCTCTCGCTCCTGTTGCAGATTGCGGTGATTTACGTGCCTTTTCTTCAACAGGCATTCTCGACCGTGAGCTTGAGTCTTGAAGATTGGCTGCTTTGCACCCTGGCGGCAAGTTCCGTGCTGTGGCTAAGCGAACTGCTCAAGTTGGTGATACGCATCACAGGGCGAAGGTAACGGGCGCATCTCAACTTATATCTTTCTGATCGGCGGGAATTGGTCCCCCTCGAGTCGGGCGCGCCGCCATGGCCTCCGCCTGGGCCTTTTCAGAGTTCCCCAAGCGTCGCGGGGTAACACGTCATTAAGGAACCCCTTCAAAATGTCATCGATTAATCCGGTCGTGCGTTAATTACTGGAGCCTTCCGTACTTTCAGTCCAATTGTACCCGACACAAAAAGATTGGGCCCATAAGCAGGATTGCGAGGCCACCCTTGTCAATGCTGTCTCGACCAGCAATAAGGATAAAAGCACACGATCCAGACATGGCAGAGAACATCCCCTCACATACCAACTAGCGCAGAGCTTACGTGAAAAAGATTAAACTACTATGCCTTATATGCCTTACGGCCACCCTGCTAGGGCTG
>JBKJMC010000037.1:0-3228 GCA_046596615.1 Ilumatobacteraceae bacterium
CAGGGGGATTGGTTCTCTGCCGTTTACTCGAGCACGACTCACCTGGTCATAATCCAACTCGCTTATTTTGCCGGGAATCGCACAGGTTCTCGCTAGGTCATCGTCATGAAATGCCAACAACACGCCGTCGCTTGTGGCGTGCACGTCGGTCTCGAGATACTTATAGCCAAGATCGATCGCGTTTTGAAACGCGGGCAACGTGTTTTCGGGCGCGTCGCTTGCACCACCGCGGTGGGCGAACGCAAGCGGCAGGGCGTCATCTAAAAACGGATGCAACATAATTCGCCCGACCAGATCACTCAGCTAGATCGCGCGGCCGGCTTGGGTCCAATATTCGTCTTTAAGAAGTCTCTTGTATAGCTTGCCCGTCGGATGACGCGGAAGATCGACGCGAAAGTCAATGGTGCGCGGGCACTTGATGTCGGCGAGCGACTGGCGGCAGTATGCGATCAGCTCTCTGCTTAGGGCCGTGGCGGCTTCTGGGCTTTCTGGCATCGACCTGGGTTGGACTACGCATTTGACCTCCTCGCCGAATTCATCGTTGGGCACCCCGAAGACGGCGACATCGATTACCGCGGGATGGTTTATCAAGATGTTCTCGGCCTCCTGCGGGTAGATGTTGACGCCGCCAGAGATGATCATGAAGGCCTTGCGATCGGTTAGATACAAAAATTTCTCTTCGTCTAGATGGCCGATATCGCCGAGCGTCGTCCATCCGCGACCCAGTGGGTCGCGCGACGCCTTCGTCTTCTCGGGATCGTTGTGATACTCGAAGACCGCCGAGCTTTCAAAGAAAATGGTGCCGGTTTCGCCGGTCGGCAACTCGGTTCCGTCTTCATTACAAATATGAACGGTGGCATTTATCGCTACGCCGACAGTTCCGGGGTGCTCCAACCACTGCTCTGAGTTGCAATACACAAAACCGTTGCCCTCCGAACCGGCGTAATACTCGTGAATTTTAGGCCCCCACCATTCGATCATCGCTCGTTTCACGGCTATCGGGCACGGCGCCGCGGCATGAAATGCATTCACTAACGACGAGACATCGTAGGTGCGGCGCACCAATTCGTCGAGCTTCAATATCCGTACGAACATGGTAGGCACTGTTTGACAGTGCGTGACTTTGTATTTCTCAATCAAACGCAAGAAATTCTCGGCATCAAAGTGATCCATGATCACTGTGGTTGCCCCCAACCTGTGTGCCGCCATGTTCCAGCGCAATGGCGCGGCGTGGTACAGCGGTGCCGGTGACAAGTAGATCATCTGATCGGTCATCGAAAATAGCATCTGCCCGAGGGTCATCAGAGCGCTCGGGGCTCCCAGCGGCGTCATCGCTAGCGCCAGCTTGATGCCCTTTGGCCTTCCGGTGGTACCGCTCGAGTACAACATGTCGGCACCGTCAATGCGATTTTCGAGCGGTGTGGCGACAAACTTGGCGACTGTGTCTTCGAAACTCTCGTAGCCATCGATCGTTCCGTCGAGCATCAGTCGCAGGCTGACTTGCGGCATCGAACTAGAGATCTCGGCCGCCTGATCGGACTTGTACTTGCTGGTTATGAACGCTTTGGCGCCGCAATCATTAATAATGTAGGTGAGTTCATCGCTCGTAAGTCGACTTGAACACGCCGTGTAGATCAATCCCGCGTAGTGACAGCCCCATACGATCTCGAAATATTTAGGATGATTTTCGAGGCACAGGGCGATGTGATCGCCAACCTGCAAACCGCTGGCGCGAAGCAATTGGCTGAATCGGTTCGCCGACTCGTCGAGTTGGCGGTAGGTAATCACCGAGCCGTCGCTCGCGTTGATGATCGCAGGCTTGTCTGGAGTACTTAACGCAATCTGCCCCGGATACATAAAGTTTACCGTAGCCCAAAGATAGGTGAGCGAGAATAATCGGCGGGTTATCGCCGATACATTTTGTGTATAGACGCCGTTGAGCAGTTCCGTAAATTGATGAGGTCGAAGGACTCCGCGGTGGCACTCGACCTGGCTGTCTCGCTGATGGCTGCGGCGGCGAGCGATGACATCGAGGTTTCGAAATTAATGACACAGTTCGACGAACTAGCGGCGTCGGTGCATTGCGCCACCCCGCAAGAGTTGGTCGACAGCCTGTTCGGCCTTGGTCGATTTACCGGCAACACGGTTGAGTACGATGACCCGCGAAATTCTCTCATCGATCAAGTCTTGGAGCGACGGCTTGGTATTCCGATCACGCTGAGCGTGTTGGCAATAGAGATCGGTTCGCGGGTTGGAATCGAGTTTGTCGGCGTCGGCATGCCTGGGCATTTTCTCTGTGCGCCCGCGCAAAGTGTCGGCACAACTAGTATTCCGATCTTTTACGACCCGTTTCACAGCTCTGCACCGGTAAGTGCCCCAGAGTGTCGCTTGTTATATCAGCGCCTGACCAGCCTCGAAAATTGGAGCGATGAGTTCCTGCGCACAACTTCATCTCGCCAAATTGTAATCAGGATCTTGAACAACCTGAAGTCGATCTACCTTCGACGGGGAGATTTGGGCGGCATACGCACGGTGATGCGGCTGCGGACGGCCATTCCCGAACTGGTTGACGGTGAAAATAAAGTGTTCGCCAAATTGGTTCGCTCCACAAATTAGTCGACGCCTGTTCTTCGACCTTCTGAGAGCGCCGAAATTGCGATATTCTCTACGCCTATGAGCACCGACGCCATGACCGGCGAAGAGCGTCAAGTCTTCGAATTGGTTGACGTACTACTCACAGACTTTCCGCCCGCGGCGACTAAGGCGCAAGTTTTTTTAGGTGCTCAATACGACCTGGGCCTGGCGTGGGTTAACTTTCCGGTTGGCTACGGGGGGCTCGGAATATCTCCAAAGCATCAAAAAATTGTAAACGAGAGGGTCCTCGCTGCGGGCGGGCCAAGCGCGTATGCGCGCAACCCGATCGGCTACGGCATGTGTGGGCCGACTGTCGTCGAGTGGGGCAGCGACGCGCAAAAGAGCAAGTATTTGCGGCCGCTGTTCACTGGCGAAGAAATCTGGTGCCAGCTATTTTCGGAGCCGGGTTCGGGCTCGGACTTTGCGGGCCTTTCGTCCAAGGGCGTGCGCGACGGCGAGGAGTGGCTGATCAACGGCCAAAAGGTGTGGACGACCCTCGCACATCTTTCTAAATGGGGTTTGCTCGTCGTGCGCACAACTTCATCTCGCCAAATTGTAATCAGGATCTTGAACAACCTGAAGTCGATCTACCTT
>JBKJMC010000053.1:0-3496 GCA_046596615.1 Ilumatobacteraceae bacterium
TAATGATTTGTCTCCAAAGTTGTTCGCGGCCGATAATCATGCCACCATCTAAGTGTGCCTCGCTTCGAAGCCTTTCGCGCCCTGCGTTACGCCCCCGAACTTGATCTCGAAGCGGTCTGCTCCCCGCCGTACGACGTGCTCACCCCTCTCGATCGCCAATCTCTGGCAGCTATGCACCCCAACAACATCGTGCACATTGACTTGCCGATCGGAGAAAAACCATATCTTGGTGCCGCGACAATTCTCGGAAAGTGGCTTGCGTCAGGCGTGCTCGTACTTGACGATGCGCCGTCGCTGACCATCTATCGCATGTCATTCACAGATTCACTCGGCACCGCGCGACAAACCGTGGGAGTAATCGGCGCGCTCGAGGTGGTGGACGAAGGAGGTGGCGGCGTCTTGCCCCACGAACGAACCATGCCCAAGGCCAAAACAGACCGCCTCGACTTGACCCGCGCCACCGATACCAATTTGTCTCCTGTGTGGGGACTTTCGATGGGCAACGCGCTTACCGCGACACTCGAGGCAGCGGGGCAACCGCTTGGCTCGATGATTGACCCCGACGGCGTAACGCACACCGTCGAGCGCGTTACCGACCCAAAGCGCCTAGCCGTGATTTCAAAGTGCGTCTCCGATCACGCCGTCATCATCGCCGATGGTCACCACCGCTACGCGATTAGTCGCACCTACCGCGACGAGGTTCGTTCACTCACGAACCGCACCGACACTGACGCCGAATTGACCCTCGCCTATATCAACGAGCTAGTCGAAGGTCAACTTAGCGTCGCCGCGATTCATAGGTTGTACGACGACATCACATTTACTGATTTGCGCTCGGCACTAACCGAGTCGTTCGACGTCACCCCTGCCCCGCCTGTCGGCGACACAACGCTCGCCCAGATGCAATTGCGTGGCTCGTTGTGTCTTGTGCAACCAAACGGCGTCGCCGATTGGCTCACACCAAAGCCAGAGTCATTCGTCGAGGTTCGCAATCTCGATAGCGCGATGCTCGAACACGCCCTAAGAAATACCGTTTACTCTGTGCGCTACCAGCACGGAATCAAAGAAGTAAATGCAGATTTGGCGAACGGAAGTGCCGCCGCCGCGATCTTGATTAGGCCGGTCAGCGTCGCAGAAATTCGTCGCACGGCAACCGAAGGTTTGCTGATGCCGCCGAAGTCGACGTTTTTTACTCCAAAACTGCGCACCGGTTTGGTGCTGCGCAAATTAAATTCGCGTTAGCGCGGCCTATTAATTAGTTAGTGACCGAGCGTGTCGAGGCGCTCGGATACGTCAGAGAAATTTGGATCATGCGCTGCGATTCGGCCGAACATTTTGCGCGCCGCAATTACGTCGGCCGAACGATCGTAGAGGTCGCCCAACATGTACCACTCGCGAAGGTGATACTCCTGCACCTTGCGTGGGTCTTGCGAACCATGATGCATCAGGCGCACCGCGCCCTGCAAGTCTCCGCGATCGGCCAACGCGCCTGCCGCAACTATGCGTCCCTCGGCGACTATTGACGGGTGCGGCGAGGCCTCCTTGAGTTCGTTCCACAGCTCTTCAACTTTTTCATAACGCTTCAGAGCGCGATAGCAGTCCGCCAAAACCGGATGGTTGGTTGTTGCACCGCGCGACGCGGCGCGCGCCTGCTCGAGTTGATCTGCGGCATCGCTCCAAAGACCGAGGCGATACAGAGACAACCCGGCTACCTCGTGCACCAACTGAATGCCCGCACATGCCTTGACAATCGGCATCAAAATTTTCTTGGCGTCTTGGTAACGCTCGCGCTCAAACGCGTCGAGTGCGAGAGCGAAGCGATCCGTGGTGCGTTTGGCATCATGATCGCCTACCGCTGCGGCGATTGCCTTGGCAACAGTGGCCTCGACCTGCGCTAAGGACTTGGCTGTAGGTCGACGCTCATTTCTCTCGGACCCCGCACCAGACGAGCGCGCGTGCGCAGAAACTGGGCCGTCGTCGCGCCACTCTTCGGTTCTGTGCTCGGTTGGCGGCATCGGATCTTTGCCGTACTTGCGACCACCCGTGCGGTGATGAACTTCATCGGCCTTGCGTTGCGCGGCCGTTTGCGGCGGGCGCGGAGCATCACGAAAATCGTCGCGACCGCGACTGGGACGATCGCGACTGGGGCGACCGTAACTCGGGCGACCTGCGCCGCCGGAACTTGGCCTGCCTGAACTTACGCCAGGGCGACCAGAACCCGGCTTGCCATCACGACCGCGAAACGGGCGTGGCGAATCCGGGCGCGCATCGTCGTGGCCACGGCTCGGGCGCGAATCGTCGCGACTCGGACGCGCGAAACCTGGCCGACCTGAACCGGCGCGGCTCGAACTTGGTCGAGTCGAGCGGCCATCATCGTGACGTGGTTCGCTGTCGCGCGAATCACTGCGCTCGCGAAATGGACGACCCGTGCTTGGCCTGCCGGCACTTGGGCGTCCGGAACTTGGGCGCCCGGAACTTGGGCGCTCGGAACTTGGGCGCCCGGAACTTGGGCGCCCGGAACTTGGGCGCTCGGAACTTGGGCGTCCGGAACTTGGGCGCTCGGATCGATCATCGTCGCGGCGCGGACGCGCTGGACGATCCGAACTTGAGCGTCCTCCACTTGGACGAGCAGGGCGGTCATCATCACGACGTGGACGGGATGGGCGGTCGTCATCACGACGCGGGCGACCGGCTCCTGCCCCAGCGCCTGAAGGACGCGGGCCACCCTTGCGGGGGCCGCCTGAACGCGGTGCGCCAGAGCGCGATCCGCCTGGACGGGCGCGACTTGGTCCACGATTTTCAGAAGGCATTCGCAATATTGTACTCGCGCAAACGCGCATAACCGCTCGTTTCGCGTGACGATCCGATGGGCATCGGCAGTGCTTCGGTTGGTCACTTATCAACAACCTTCCGAGGGACGCGTCCGACGGGCTTGAATCCGTCCGAGGAGCCGACGACGTGGTGCGTGAGTTCGGCCGCGAGGTTCGCCGCCTACACCTAAAAATCCTTGCAGACGGCGTAGAAGGGATGGACGAGGTCAACTGGCCAAGCGCAGAGATACACATCGGCATCGAGGTCTTGCTTAGGATACCCAATCTCGCTTAAGTCGATCATGTTCGCTTTAATTAGTAATTAGTCAACAGACTCTTCAAAGAACGAGTGCTCAACTCCAATTCGATGCTCACGACGCCATGCAGCCACCGTGAGGAAGATGACAGCGCTCGCAACAAAAGCGAGCACAGCAGCAATCACCCCGGTTGACAAATTATTGGAAGTCATAATTACTCGTGCGTTCGTAATCACGACGACGCCACCAATCAGTGTTCCAAATGGAGCGTGAGGCAATCGCCCCGCAAGCAAGGCGGCAAACGGCGCCATCAACACCCCGCCAAGAAGCAATCCGGCGACGACCTGCCAGTCGAGATCCGCCGTTGCCGATCCGCCGATGAAACCGCCGCTTGCGGCAAGGGCAACAAGGAACTCTGATGCACTCACC
>JBKJMC010000249.1:0-6287 GCA_046596615.1 Ilumatobacteraceae bacterium
CCTGCCCGACGATCAACAGTGGCGCTCGGCGATCATCGATCCAGAGCGCATTCTGCGCGACGCCAAGAAGGCCCGCGAGTTGGGGGCCGAGGTCGTGATCGTCAGCATGCACTGGGGCACCGAAAAAGATTCGAACGCCAACTCGATGCAGACAAAGATCGCCGAACAGTTGACCGCCTCGGGGCTCATCGACATGATCGTGGGTCATCACGCCCACGTCGTGCAACCAATCGCTCAACTCAACGGCGTTTGGGTGTTTTACGGGCTTGGCAATGTACTCTCAAACTTGCCGACCGACGAACGCTGGCCCGCAAAATCGCAAGACGCGGTTATCGCGACGATCAACATGACGATTACGAGTTCTGGCAAGGTAGTCATCGATCGCCCGGTCGTGCACCCGACCTGGGTCGATAAAGACCACGGCTGGGTGATTAGGCCCGTGCTCGAAGATTTAGCAGACCCAAACATCGCGCCGGGCACCAAGGCCGCGCTCAAGATTTCTCTGGCGCGCACGGCCAAGGTGCTTGGCGAGTACTTTCCTAAATAACCTAAATCGCTTCTGGTCCCTCTTCGCCAGTACGAATTCGCACAACGCGCGAGACTTCGGTGACCCACACCTTGCCATCACCGATTTTGCCGGTTCCGGCGGCCTTGACCAAAGCGTCGACAACCTTGTCGACGATTGCTTGATCTACCAATATGTCGAGACGCACCTTCGGCACGAGATCAACTTTGTATTCTGCGCCTCGATATGTTTCGACGTGACCACCCTGCCGGCCGAAGCCGCGGGCCTCGGTAACGGTGATGCCGTTAACTCCAGCCGCTTTGAGGGCGTCCTTGATCTCGTCGAGTTTGAATGGCTTGACAATCGCTGTGATCAGTTTCATCTCAAACTCCCTTTTGCTTGTTAGAACTTAGTGTGTTATTAGACATCAGTGCGCCCCCGCAAATTCTGGGTACGCGTAGACGCCCATTTCGGGAATATCTAGACCTTGAATCTCGTCCTCGGCCGAAGAACGAATGCCGCCCTTCGTGTACTTGTTCTGCAGTTTGAAGAACGTGTATGAGAGCAGACCGTTGACGACGATGATCACGCCCGCGCCGAGCGCCTGAGCGCCGAGTTGACCCCAGTCTCCCTTGATGATGCCGCTGACGCCTGTCGACCCTGAACCATTCCAGCCCGCGCCGTAACTGCCGTTGGCAAAGATGCCGACCGCGAGCACTCCAAAGACTCCGCACACTCCGTGGACCGAGATGGCGCCGACCGGGTCGTCGATCTTCAGTTTTCTCTCAACAAAGAAAACCGATTCAATTACGAGCACCCCTGCGAGGATGCCGATTACCGCGGCTGCCCACGGAGCAACAAATGCGCACGGCGCCGTGATCGCCACGAGGCCGCCCAACATTCCGTTGGCCATCATCGCCGGGTCTGGCTTGCCAGTGCGCTTTGTGATCCACATCATTCCGGCGATTGCGCCGAAGGCTGCGGCGATTGCCGTATTAGCGGCGGCCGTTGCGAACTGTACGTCGGTTGCGGCGAATGTGCTGGCGGCATTAAATCCGAACCAACCGAACAGCAAGATAAAGGTGCCGAGCATCGCCATCGGGATGTGGTGACCTGGCATCGCTCGTGGCTTGCCATCCTTGTCGAATTTGCCAATGCGCGGTCCGAGCACGATTGCGCCCGTAAGCGCGGCGACTCCACCGACTGCGTGTACGACGCCGGATCCGGCGAAGTCAACGTAACCTGCGCCAAGCGACATCGAACTCCAGGTGCGCGCTAACCAACCGCCGCCCCATGTCCACGCCGCGATGATCGGGTAATACACCGAGCCACAGAACAGACCCCAGGCTACGAAGCTCTTCCACTTCCAGCGCTCGGCCATCGAGCCTGTTGGGATAGTCGCCGTGGTGTCCATGAACGCGACCATGTACAAGAAGAAGCCGAGCACTGCCGGCGTAATTGCCTTTCCGGAAAGCGCCCAACCGCCCTGCCATAAGAATATCCAGTCACCGCTACCGATCAGGGCCTTTCCGACAGGCGCGGTCATGCCGAAAGCCGAGTACGAAAACCCGCCGAAGGCAAACGCGAATCCGACGAAGAAGAAACCGATGAACCCGAGGCCGAACACGGCGAAGTTGGTGCTGACAACGTGGGCAGCGTGCTTAGCCCGACAAAAACCGGTCTCGACCAATGCGAAACCGGCCTGCATGAATATCACTAGCGCTGCGCCGATGACGATCCACAGAAGGCTTATCTGCTGGCCAAGAATGACAACTGGGTCATCCTCGGACACCATGACTTGCGCAAAATTATGAAATAGCTCTTTCAATTTTTTCTCCTAATGAGTAAGGCGGTGCCAGAAAGCAACGCAGAACGGGCCACCATTTCTGTTCGGAGGCGCCGTTGCAACCAAACTGGTGCGAACAATACGTGACCAAGGTTTCGAGAGTGTCTGCGAATTGTTTCGGGAGTGTGTTTATATTTTTTGTTAAAGTAGTAAGCACGATGTCACCACTCGAGGCCAGCAGAGTTGTCTGCAATCTCTCGCAATGGGTCGGCGAGGTTGGCATGTGCCAGTGGTGTAACTCCGAGATACTTAGCGTCCGTCGCCGCACGTGGTGTTCCGACAAATGCGGCCGAGCTTGGCAACGAGAACACATCTGGCGTTTCGCGCGCTCCGCCGCCAAACGTCGCGCCAAATATCGTTGCACGCGAGAAGATTGTGGCGCCGCGCGGCGCGACTGCGAGGTCAACCATCTTGCGCCCCGCGAGGGCAACGGCTATGGCCCTGGCTGCCATCATCACTTGCTTCAAGATGCCGAAGGCAACGGCGGGTTAGAGGTGTTATGCCACGCTCACCATGCCGAGATCACCGCCGCGCAAGCCACTACACGGGCGGTCAAACGTCGCGAGATTGCCGCGCAAGCGGCAGCCAAGTTAGAGAGTATGTAAATATCTAGACGTGGCATTTCGTGACGGTGATGGATGGGTGGACTGCGACTGCGGCCACCGTCATTGGGGTCTGCACGGCGCTGCCGGCCTATTGCTGGTGCGCCGCGACCAAAGCGAACCGTTCGTGCTGTTGCAACTTCGCGCCGCCTGGACGCACGGCGGCGGAACCTGGGCACTGCCTGGCGGGGCACTCGACAGCCACGAGGATTCTGTGAGCGCGGCTGCGCGCGAAGCATCTGAAGAGGCGGGCGTCGACGCCAACGACTTTCGCGTTCGCGATATATTCTCCGACGATCATGGCTCGTGGCGCTACGACACCGTAATCGCCCACTGCCACGGCGACGCCGGAGCGTTCGCCGCTAACGCCGAGTCGGAAGACTTGCGCTGGGTGCTGCTCGCCGAGGTCGTCGATTTCGAATTGCACAGTGGCCTCGCGGCAGCCTGGCCGCAACTGCACATGCGCGTGCTAGCCACCCTTGTTTGACTGGGCTGGCTTAGCGAGGCTATTTCAATTGGGCCGCGTCGGCCCAGCAAGAATGCGTGCCGCTGCTGATGCGTTCGGGTAGTTCGATTGACGCAACGGGGCCGTCGCCAACATTTTGGGCGTCGAAGATTAGGCACGCCGACGAATCGCTGTTGAGGTCGGTCGTAAAGGTCACCAAATAGCCGTCGTCTTCGACGAGGTCTTCGTCGCCGACCATGCCGCGCGGCGCCATCACGACCTCGCTGCCGAAAACACCTTCGTCAAAACGAAACTTCTCTTCCCGACCAGTTACAACATCGTGCTTGATCAGACCGTCGAACAAGAACCATCCCTTAACCGGCATCGCGCTGTAGGCGTAGCGGTACGGGCGACCCAGGCGGCGCATGTTGATCATTCCGAACTCGGTGATCGTGTCGGATAACGGGCCTTCACGCACGGCCCCGGTGCGCATGTTCAGTCGCCAGCGGTACGGGCGCGACTCGAGCGCGTGCAGGTCCAGAAAGCGAAACATCTTGGCGTTGGCATCGGCGTCGGGCGAGATTGAGGGCGACGGGTTGTACTCGAAGTAGCCGTCGAGCACGATCTCTTCGCCCTCCTCGTAGGCGTTGATCCAGTGCAACACGAAAGTTGATTCGCACTCGAACCACTTGATCGCGCTGCTCGCCCCGTGGCGCGGTATCACGCCGATCCGCATCGGCATCTCGCGGTGATACTTCGTCGCGTAGATGTCGCGCTTCATTAGTTCTTCGTCCCAAAACAGGGGGCAGTCGTTGAGGATCGAATAGTTTTCAGTAATCGCCATGTCGTGCGGCAGTCTGGCGCCCGGCAGATCAATATCTACGTAGTGCACGAGTTCTCGAGCCGCGTTGATGACTCCGTAGTGCATGAACGGCGCGGTGGTTTGGTAATTGAAGAACAGCAGCTCGCCGGTTCGCTCGTCAACTTTGCTGTGAGCCGAGACGCCAGCACTTGGAAAATCGCCGCCCCACGACTCGCGACCCAAGTCGGCGAGCGTCAGCGGGTCGAGCCGATACAGGTCGCCGCATTGATAGAAACTCGTCAGCGCGACGCCGTTGTGCACGACTACATCGGTGCTCGAGGCGTCCTTCATCCGCGTGCGCGCGCCCCAGCCATCGCTGTGCTTAGCGATCTTCGGTAGTTCGGCAAGCCCTGCCCACAGCGGGCCGCCGTGCTCGACTTCAGCAGCGAGACCCAGCGTACGAATGAACCGATTGCGATATTCGGCGGCGCCGTTATTAAACGACATCATGTGCAACATGCCGTCGCCGTCGAACGGGTGGTAGCGCTCGAGCGACGGCATCAGCGGATTTTCGGTGTTGCGCAGATAGACGCCGTTGAGTTCGGTTGGTATTTCTCCGATCACTTTGAGATTCGTCGCGTCGCGCTCTTTCGTTTGCGGGCGCCAGGCCCCCGTGCGATACGGGTGGCTGTCGTTGTCGGGCAGGTATTTAGGGAAGCTATTAACAACAGAACTAGACATCGAAATCACCCCCACGCATTCTCTAAATGCCTGCCCCACATTAGACTTGCGCCATGACGATTGAAGCAACCCGCACCCAGGCATACCTCGACGACCGCGCCCACGTGTTTCACTCGTGGTCGGCCCAAGGAGCGCTCGACCCAGTCGAGATCACGGGCGGCCTGGGCTCATTCTTTTGGGATTCGTCGGGCAAGAAATATTTAGACTTCTCGAGCCAACTCGTCAACCTCAACATCGGGCACCAGCACCCCAAACTCGTCGCCGCGATCCAAGAGCAGGCAGGCAAGCTCTGCACGGTGGCACCACCATTTGCTAACGCCGCGCGCAGCGAGGCCGCCCGCCTGATTACAGAGCTCGCGCCGGGCGACCTAAACATGGTGTTCTTCACCAACGGCGGCGCCGAAGCCACCGAGAACGCTGTGCGCATGGCGCGCTTACACACTGGCCGCCACAAGATTCTGACTACCTATCGCTCGTACCATGGCTCGACATCGACCGCGATCGCGCTGACCGGCGACCCGCGCCGATGGCAAAACGAGACTGGCGCGACTGGCGCCGTCAAGTTCTGGGGCCCATACCCATATCGCTCCGCGTTTCACTCGGCCAACGAAGAGCAAGAGTGTCAGCGCGCGTTGCAGCATCTCGAAGAGGTGTTAATGGTTGAGGGCCCGCAAACCGTGGCGATGATCGGGCTCGAGACGGTCGTCGGCACTAACGGAATTCTCGTGCCCCCTGCCGGATACCTGCAGGGCGTGCGCGATCTTTGCGATCGCTTCGGCATCGTAATGATGGTCGACGAGGTCATGGCCGGCTTCGGGCGCTGCGGCGAGTGGTTCGCCGTCAATCACTGGAATATCACGCCCGACCTGATCTGCTTCGCCAAGGGCGTCAACTCTGGTTACGTTCCGCTCGGCGGAGTAATCATCAGCCAAAAGATCGCCGACACGTTTAAGGATCGCGTCTACCCCGGCGGCCTCACATACAGCGGTCACCCTCTGGCGTGTGCCGCCGCGGTCGCCTCGATCAACATCTTCAAGGAAGAAAAAATTATCGAGAACGCGCGCATGATCGGCAACGATGTGATCGGCCCCGAGCTGCAAAAACTCAAGGACAAGCACCCGTCGGTCGGCGACGTGCGCGGCCTCGGCGTGTTCTGGGCGATCGAGTTGGTGCGCAACCGCGAGACCCGCAAGCCTCTCGTGCCGTTCAACGCCACGGGCGCAGATGCCAAACCGATGGGCGACATTGCCGCGGCGTGCAAGAAGCAGGGGCTGTGGCCATTCGTGCACTTCAACCGGATGCACGTTGTGCCGCCGTGCACCGTGAGTAGTTCCGAAGTTCGCGAG
>JBKJMC010000112.1:0-2992 GCA_046596615.1 Ilumatobacteraceae bacterium
ATCGGAGCGCACGATATTCGTGCACTTCGTAAACATGGAGGGCCTGTACGCAGAGATAGTCCGCCGACAGACACTGCTCGTGATGCCGTTACTAGCAGTGCTCGACGTTCGGCGCGGAACGGATGACAAAGCCCTCGAATTGATTGCGATGCGCGACGCTTTCTATTCGCGCGCAGCACCGTTGCGAAACTACATTCAGTTTGGTGCCGCCGTGCGCGAGTCGGAAACAATTCGCACCGGGTTGCGGCAACTGCGCGAGGCGATGGCGGCGCAGGTGCAGCAGTCGTTCAGAGACGAACTTTTGCTCCACGCCGAACCACACCGCCGCGCGTCCCGCATTGAGGCGGTGACATCCTTTGAAATGTGGGATCACCTGCATCGCATTCAGGGCCTCGCGCGAGGCGCCACACGCGAGCAGATGCTCGTGCTGCTGAGGGCCGAACTTACCGTGGGCGTTACGGCTCTTAGCGCGGCAATAATTCCGGTTGACGGTTTGGCGGCGTTTGGGGCGTAGCCTTATGAAGCCTCGTTCTTCAGGAGAACCTATGACCACAAAATCACCAACCATCGCCCCCGCAACAGGCCGCCTCGGCGTTTTGGTAGTAGGTCTCGGCGCGGTTTCGTCGACGCTCATTGCCGGTGTCGAACTCGTTAAGCGCGGCCAGGGGTTGCCAATTGGCTCGCTCACGCAGATGGGAACGATCCGCCTCGGCAAGCGAACCGACAATCGCAGCCCTCTTGTAAAAGATTTCGTCCCGCTGGCGTCACTCGACGACATCGTGTGGGGAGCGTGGGACGTGTTCCCCGACGACGCCTACGTGGCCGCGTCGCGCGCAGGGGTATTGGAGGGCGGCAAGCACATCGAGGCGATCTCGGATGCACTGCGCGAGATTCGCCCGATGAAAGCAGCGTTTGAACGCAAGTACGCGCGCAACCTGACCGGCGAACACACCATGGGCGAAATCGGCAAGCGGGCAATGCTCGACGCGATTCGCGAAGACATCAATCGCTTTAAGGACGAGAAGAAGGTAGACCGCCTGGTAATGATCTGGTGCGCGAGCACCGAGATATTCATCGAGCCGGGGCCGCAACACCAAGATGTTGAATCGTTCGAGAAGGCAATTGACGCCAACGACGAGATGATCTCGCCGGCGATGTTGTATGCGTACGCGTCGCTGCTAGAGGGCGTGCCGTTCGCCAACGGCGCGCCGAACCTTGCGGTTGACACGCCCGTACTGCGCAAGTACGCGACCGAGCACAACATCCCAATCAGCGGTAAGGACTTTAAGACCGGTCAGACCCTGATGAAGACCGTGATCGCGCCAATGCTCAAGGCTCGCCAGCTTGGCCTATCTGGCTGGTACAGCACCAACATTCTCGGCAACCGTGACGGCGAAGTTCTCGACGCGCCGGAAAACTTTAAGACGAAGGAAGAATCGAAGCTCGGCGTTCTCGAAGACATTCTTGAGCCAACAAAGAACCCGGACCTGTACGGCAACGTCTTTCACAAGGTCAGCATCAACTACTACCCGCCACGCGGCGACAACAAAGAGGGCTGGGACAACATCGACATTTTCGGTTGGCTCGGTTACCCGATGCAGATCAAGGTCGACTTCTTGTGCCGCGACTCGATCTTGGCTGCTCCGCTTGCCCTCGACTTGGTGCTATTTAGCGATCTCGCCCAGCGCGCCGGTCTCGGCGGTATTCAAGAGTGGCTGTCGTTTTATTACAAGAGCCCACAGGTGGCGCCAGGTCTTTACCCCGAGCACGACCTATTCATTCAGTTGACGAAGTTGAAGAACACCTTGCGCTGGATCATGGGCGAAGACCAGATCACGCATCTCGGCCGCGAATATTACGACTCAGAATAAGGTGCGTTCGGCGAGCGAAACAGTAGTCGGACGCGCCGTGGTTGCGCGCGCCGCAGTGATCGACGCCGCTTGCGTGATTGTGTTTGTGGCAATTGGTCGACGCAACCACGACGAGGGAACGGCGATCGGCGCAGTATTCTCGGTGGCCGCGCCGTTCTTGATCGCGCTCGCAGTGGCGTGGGCTGGTGGCCGTGCCTGGCGAGCCCCGCAAAGTTTGCGCACCGGAATAGCGGTGTGGGCGACGACCGTTGTTGTTGGTTTGGCGCTGCGGCGGCTGGTATTTGACCACGGCATCGCGACGCCGTTCGTGATTGTGGCGACGCTGTTCTTGGGTTTCGCGTTGCTGGGCTGGCGCGTGCTTGCTAGACGGCTCGGGCGGTGATCCGGTTACAAAATAACGTTGGTGATCGCTCCGGTCTCGGCGCCTTGCACGAGCCTGGCGTACTTGCCCAACACGCCGCTGGTGTAACGCGGCGGGTTCGGCTTCCAACCCTTGCGGCGTTCGGCGAGCACGCTCTCGTCAACATCTAATTCGAGTTTCTTGGCGGGCACGTCGACGAGAATGCGATCGCCGTCGCGCACGAATGCGATCGGACCACCGTCGGCGGCCTCCGGCGCAACGTGGCCGATGCAAAAACCCCAGGTGCCGCCGCTGAAGCGACCGTCGGTGATCAGCGCGCAATCCGAACCGCGGCCAGCGCCCTTGAGCGCGCCGGTTATCGCCAACATTTCGCGCATGCCCGGCCCGCCCTTTGGGCCTTCGTAACGAATTACCAACACGGTGCCGGGCATTATGTCGCCCGCCAAGATCGCCGCCATCGCACCTTCCTCGCCGTCGAACACGCGGGCGCTGCCGTCGAACACGAGTTGGTCCTTGCTGAGACCCGCAACTTTCACTACTGCGCCGCTCGGCGCGAGCGAGCCGGTGAGAATGTTGATGCCGCCCTCGAGATGCATCGGCGCCGACAAACTGTGCACGACTTCACCGTCTGGTGCTGGCGGATCAATTTGCGCAAGATTCTCGGCCATCGTCTTGCCGGTGCACGTGAGCACGTCGCCGTGCAACAGACCGGCGTCGAGCAGGTGCTTCATTACCACCGGCACGCCGCCGATTCGATCGA
>JBKJMC010000129.1:0-4564 GCA_046596615.1 Ilumatobacteraceae bacterium
ATCCACTCGCCGTCTTGGCCGTAAGCCAGACGCACTGCACCGATTGGGCCATCGAACGGAATGCCGCTGATCATG
This sequence comes from Ilumatobacteraceae bacterium, assembly GCA_046596615.1. GTDB lineage: Bacteria > Actinomycetota > Acidimicrobiia > Acidimicrobiales > Ilumatobacteraceae > UBA3006. The sequence continues at coordinate 76 of JBKJMC010000129.1, forward strand.
AACGAGGCCGAGGCCGCGTTGATCGCCAACACATCGTGTGGGTTGCTCTGGTCGGCACCGATGACGGTGATTACAACTTGCGTCTCGTTGCGGTATCCATCAGGAAACGCTGGGCGCAGCGGGCGGTCAGTGAGTCGGCAGGTAAGAATGGCCTGCTGGCTCGGGCGACCTTCGCGGCGGAAAAACGAGCCAGGAATTTTGCCTGCCGCGTAAGCACGCTCTTCGACATCAACCGTCAACGGGAAGAAGTCGATACCATCGCGCACGCCCTTGGCGGCGTTAGCGGTGGCGAGCACGGTGGTCTTGCCGATTCGGGCAATTACTGCGCCTTGCGACTGCAAAGCAAACTTGCCCGTCTCGAATGTGAGTGTTTTCTCGGTGCCGCTAATTGGCCCCGAGACTGAAATGGCATCAGCCATGATTGTGTCCTTTCGTCTCTGCCGCGTTTACAAACGACAAGGCAGAGTTAGAGGGCAACTAGCCGATTCCCAGTCGACAACCTCGCAACCCACGGCACTTGGCCGGGCTGCGAAATCAGAGACTGACAACCGAAACTATGTTGCCCGTTATGTGGTTTTCGTGACGGGTGTCTTAACGACGCGTGTCTTAACGACGCGTGTCTTAACGGCGCAGACCGAGTGTCTCGAGAAGTTTTCTGTACTTCTCGATGTCACGATCTTTGACGTAGTCAAGCATGCGACGGCGACGTCCAACCATCATCAATAGCCCTCTGCGACTGTGGTGATCTTTTGCATGAGTCTTGAAGTGCTCAGTGAGGCTGTTGATACGTTCTGTCAGGAGCGCGATTTGCACTTCTGGTGAGCCGGTATCAGTGGCGTGCTGGCGATGCTTGGACATTGTGTCCTGTTTTGACGCGATCGTCACGATATTGCCTTTCGTTGTCTCGCATAATTGCGGGACTCTTAGGTCGCCCTGGCCGGATTGCCAATGGCATCACACCAGAGCCGAAGCCCCAATGGACACAACCAATCTACCGTGACGGGCGCCAAACCCACCTTTGGCACCTGGCTGCGCTTTGGGCCGACATCTGGGCCGACATCTGGGCCGACATCTGGGCCTAATTATCCAACACCATATAAGTAGTGTGAATTGCTGTGTTCACAGGAATAGTAGAGGAATGCGGCCGGGTTCACGCCCGCTCTGGCACCACTCTGCAAATTGCCGCCACGACAGTCTTGGAAGGATCGGCGATCGGCTCGTCAATAGCCGTGAACGGATGTTGCCTCACCGTTGTCGCCACCGGTTCTGACGGCGACATCAGCTGGTGGCAGGCCGACGTCAGCGACGAAACCTACTCGCGCACAAACCTTGGCGCTCTCAAAGTTGGAGACCCCGTCAACCTCGAACGACCGCTGGCGCTAGGCGAGCGGCTCGGCGGGCACATGGTGCTCGGTCATGTCGACGCGGTCGGGCATGTCGTGTCGCCGGCGCCAGAATTGGTGGTGCGCCTGCCGCGCAAGTTGATGCACCTGATAGTCGAGAAGGGCTCGGTTACGGTCGACGGCATTTCACTAACGGCATTTGATCTGACGGCCGATACGTTTCGCGTCGCGGTGATTCCCCACACCTGTGCCGTCACGACTCTCGGTGTTCGACGGGCCGGCGACGCCGTGACCATCGAGATGGATGTGCTCGCCAAACACGTCGACCAATTGATGGCGCCGCGACTCGGTCGCGCCAAGCGTTGGTGGCGCAGGTAATAATGGCCCGAGAACTTGGCGAGTTGCGAAATCACATCGATCAGATTGACGCTGCGATTTTGGCCTTGCTCGCGCAACGGCTCGATGTTTGTCGCGAAGTCGCAACGGTCAAGGCCGACACCGCGGCGTCTGTAATCCAGCCGGCTCGCGTGCGCGAGATATTGACGAGTCGTCGGCAGTGGGCAATCAACGATCGCGTCGATCCAGATTTTGCCGAGCAACTGTTTCGCATTATTTTGGCCGAGACTCATCGCATCGAGGTCGCCGACACGCTGGCGAATATTGCGCCGTCGAAACGGGCCGACACGCTGCGCTCGGCACTCGACACGGTGGCGTGCCGCATCGATCACGTGGTGATCGCTGTCGCCGATTTAACCGGCGCCAGGCAGTTTTTGCTCAACCTCGGCTTCGAAGTGCAGCCAACCGACGACGACGCCATCGTCACCGCCGACGCTGGTGGCGTGACGGTGGTGCTGGTCGGCGCGGGCAACGACCCGGCCGTGCAGGCGCACCTGGCCGCGCACGGTTCGGGCGTGCAACATATCGCGATCGAAGTGCTCAATGCGGGGTTCGTGCAAAAATCTCTAGCAGATGCCGGCGTTCCGCTGTTGACAGACGTGATCGTCGACGCCGACGGCCACGAGCAGGTTTTTACCGTGCTCGACCCCGCCACGGGTGTGCAGATTGGGTTCATCAGTCGCACTGGTCATCGCGTTCGTATTAGTGGACACAATGTGCGCGCCGCATTTCGCGCGCTGGAGGGCAACTAGTTCGCACAACCGTGCAACACCCGCTTTGTCCTGTGTCGCACAACCGTGCAACACCCCTTACGTAGAGTCGTTTCAGTTCTTGACCCCATCTTGAATTTGGTTCTCGCGACCGGCGCGTTTATCGACTCGGTCGCAACATGGGGTATTGATGGGCGCAGCGCAAGAAATTTCCGAGATCGTCACGCGGCTTGAGTCGTCTGATGTCTCCAACTACGACGAGCAGGCAATTCGCTCCGCACTGGGCCAAATCGCAACGGTGCAAACCTGGGTCGATAGGCGCAAGATCGCGCTCACCCACAGGCTCTCGCAGTTGGCGACCAAATCTTCCAGCGTTAACGCTCAACACGTGTTGGCGACAACTGGCAACCTCTCGCGCTTCGAGGCGTACCGCGAGGTGCAACGCGCGTCAACGCTCGAGCACTTCCCCGAACTCGCCAAGGTCTTTGCGACCGGGCTCATCTCGACAGCGCATCTCGACGTGATGTCGCGCACATTGCAACAGCTAGACCCGCTCGAGTCAGCGCAACTTACTAAGCGGGGCGAGTGGCTCAACAACATCGCCACGCACACGACTCCAGATAATTTCGCGCGCGCCATTAAACACGAGGTGGCCCGAATTCATAATGATGGCGGTTCAATAAAGTTGCTCCGTCAGTGCCGCGACGCCTCGTTGCGCCACTGGGTCGACCGCGACTCCGGCATGGTCCACCTGCACGGCAAATTCGATCCCGAGACAGGGCTGCGCGTGATCGGACGAATTGAGCAGGGAGCCGAGCAGCTATTTCACGGCGCGCTTCCCGACACCTGCCCTGCCGGCGAACGCAAGCAGGGACACCTGGCCGCGCTCGCCCTTGTCGCCATCGTCGACGGCGCGGGGGTAGCAATTGGCGGTTCGGTCGGCGCGGGATTAGTAAACACAGAGACGCTCTCGTCGCATCACTCGCGCGCCGAGGTCTCGGTCGTGATCGACTACCAAACTCTGGTTGCTGGCCTACACGAACATTCGGTCATGCACACGGGCTTCAACACCGAGTTGCCGCTCGAAACTATTCGGCGCATGGCCTGCGAGGCTCAGATAATCCCGGTCGTGTTGGGCAGCAACGGCGTGGTGCTCGATGTCGGGCGCGGGTCTCGCCTCGCCTCCCGACATCAACGCCTAGCGCTCGAGGTGATGTACTCTCATTGCGCGATTCCAGAGTGCCATGTCTCAGTCAACCGCTGCCAGCCTCACCACATTCGGTATTGGCGCAACGACGGCCGCAGCGACATGCACAACCTGGTGCCACTGTGCTCTACTCACCATCGCAATGTGCACGAAGATCGTTGGGCGCTCGCCCTTGACCCACCGACGCGCGAACTAACAGTCACGTACCCCGATGGCGGCACGGCGAGTTCGCTGCCCCACCGAGTTCGCCCTGAAACCAGTAGCCGATGATTAGTATGACAATTCGTGATACATTCAGCGACATGGCCGAAGCCCTATCCTTCCGACTTGATCTCGCATCCAAGCGGGCGTTGCGCAAGTTACAGGCAATTGGGATGAGTCAATCAGATGCAATTCGATACGCGTTAGTTGAGTCGGCCGCAGCGCTCGCCAACCCACAACGACTTGCAGCCGAAATCGCCGCTCTTGAAGCAGACCCGCTCGACCGGGAAGAGATGCAGCGCGTTGCCCAATTGATGGAGTCATTGCGTGACTGACCCAACCTGCGAGTTTCCTCGATCATGAATCGCGGCGACATCTTTGCCATCACCATCCATAAAGGTGCGAAGCACGAGCAACACGGCCCTCGCTTTGCGGTCATCTTGCAATCTGACGCATTGTTGCCCAGATCGGTCGTCTTGATTGCACCGACGTCGAAAAGTGCTCAACCGGCATCAATTCGACCAGAGATTACGGTGCAGAAGAAAACGACTCGTGTTTTGCTTGAACAGATGAGCGCCATTTCGGTTGAGCGGCTTGGCAAGCGCGTCGGTCGCGTAAATGTCGATGAACAG
>JBKJMC010000184.1:0-3483 GCA_046596615.1 Ilumatobacteraceae bacterium
CCGCCAAGCAACTCGGTTTCGCCGAACCGTTCGCCAACTCTCTCGACGCGGTCGCAGACCGCGATTTCGTCGCCGAGGCGCTGTTCGATATCGCGCTGCTGGGCACGCACCTCTCGCGCATTGGTGAGGAGTGGGTGTTGTGGACTTCGCAAGAGTTTGGTTTCGCCACGCTCGACGACGGCTACGCCACTGGCTCGAGCATGTTGCCGCAGAAGAAGAACGCCGACATCGCCGAGTTGGCACGCGGCAAGACGGGTCGCCTAATCGGTAATTTGACCGGTTTGTTGACGACGCTTAAGGGCCTGCCGCTTTCGTACAACCGCGACCTGCAGGAAGACAAGGAGCCGCTGTTTGATTCGTACGATCAGGTGTCGCTGGCCGTCGCCGCGCTCACCGGCTTGATTGCTACGGCGACTTTTAATACCGAGCAGATGAAGCGATCAGCAGACTCCGAGTTGTTGGCGGCAACAGATATGGCCGAGTGGCTCGTGCAAAGGGGAATGCCGTTTCGCAGCGCGCACGCCAAGGTTGGCGGCCTCGTGCAAGCGGCGATCTCTGGCACGCAGTCTCTGCGCGATCTCGTCGCCGCAGACCCAGAACTTGGGCCCGACGCCGCAGCCCTCATCGCTTCTGGTGTCGGCGTCACGCGCAGGTCATCGCCGGGCGCCGCAGGACCGGCCGCCGCACATCAGCAACTTTTGCGTTACGCCAAGGCTGTCGCCAACTTACGCGAGTTGCTTGCACGGCCATAAGCACACGGTGAGGGCCGTCGCTCATCCGTCCGCACACTAAAACTCAATGATGGCAAGGTCTATCTCGTTGAGGTAAAATTTTGTCATGTCGTGCACACATCTTTTTAAAACAGCCAAAATTTCGAAAGGAATGTGTGTCTATCGACGAGCAGGTACGAAGTGATTTATTTATCGGGTTGCAAGCGACCCTTGGCAGCGAACCAGCGAGACTGATGATGTCTGCGATCCCACCATTTTCATGGGACGATGTCGCCAAGAGATCAGATCTCGATCGATTCGCGACGAAACTCGACCTTGCCGAGTTTCGCGGCGAGATGCGCGCCGAGTTTGCCGATTTCCGCGGTCAAGTTCAAGCGCTGATCTCTAAGGGGCAGATGAGCATGTTTTTTCAGATCGCAGCCTTAAATTTCTCGACTGCTGGCATCGTGATCGCGGCACTAAGATTTTTGCCTTAGAGGCCTAAGCAGCGAACAAGATCACTCCCGATTTGGGGGTCTGCTAGGTAATAACATCGCTGTATGGCTGCTACGGGCGACATTGTCGGCGAGTTCGCCGCTCGAGGCCTAATCCACGGCAGCACCGACCGTGCCGCGCTTGCACAGCGCTCGAACACGTCGCAGATCGGCGCCTATGTCGGTTTCGACCCCACGGCCGACTCGCTACATGTAGGACACCTGCTCGGCCAGATCTCTCTTAGGCGCCTACAGTTGCTCGGGCACAAGCCGTTCGTGCTCGCCGGCGGGGCGACCGGAATGGTCGGCGACCCGTCAGGCCGCAGCGAAGAGCGCAACCTGCTTGACGCCGAGACGCTGACGCACAACGTCGGATCAATTTCTAAGCAACTCGAGCGCATCCTCGATTTCTCTAAAGGCGCGACACAGGCAAGGCTCGTAAACAATTCTGATTGGACGAAGAAAGTCACGCTGCTCGACTTCTTGCGCGACACCGGCAAGCACATCACCGTCAATCAGATGCTGGCAAAAGATTCGGTGAAGAGCAGACTCAATGATGGCAACGGCCTGTCGTTCACCGAGTTCAGTTACATGCTGCTGCAGGCCAACGATTTTCGCCACCTCTGCGAAAATCACGACTGCGAAATGCAAATGGGCGGGTCAGATCAGTGGGGCAACATCACTGCCGGCATCGACCTGATTCGCAAGGCGCTCGGCCGCGGCGCCTACGGGTTGACCTGGCCGTTAGTTACAAAATCGGATGGGTCGAAGTTTGGCAAGACCGCCGACGGGGCAGTGTGGCTTGATGCCAAGCGCACGTCGCCATATCAATTTCGCCAATACTGGATGCAACTCGGCGACGACGAGATCGCCAGGTTGATGCCGCAATTTTCACTTCGTTCGATGCCAGAGATTTCCGACATCCTCGCGCAGCAATTCGAGCGGCCAGAGTCGCGAATTGCCCAACGCACCCTGGCGCGCGAACTCACCGCAATGTTGCACGGCCAAGATGCCGCCGACGCAACCGAGCAAGCGGCCGATGTTCTATTCGGCGCGAATCCGATATCGGCGAGTTATCAAGCGCTCACTCACGTCGCGTCCGAAGTCGAAACTTCAAAAATGGGCAGCGCGGCGTTGGCCGATGTAGTCAGCGTGCTCGTGACGACGGGATTGGCGTCATCAAACACCGAGGCGCGACGATTACTCACGCAACGCAGCATCCGAGCCAACGGTGAGCAGCTCGGCGAAGACTCAAAACTCTCCGTTATTCCGTTGCTGCATGGGCGCTGGCTCTTGCTGCGTAAGGGAAAGACGGCATATCACCTTTTGGATTTCGCACCGTAAATCTTTGTCAGGCACGCCAAATTCTGGTGACATATCTCGCAAACCCAATAAATGTTTGGGAAATATGAGATTTTCGTGATCACGAGGTTGGTGGGCGAGGTGGTTTCCCGCTATCGTTGCGGTTCGCCTCTTGAGCAGGTTCACGGGTCCTAAAAGCCCCGAGTTGTTGTTCAGTAGGCCTTTCACGCGGTGGCATCACCGAGCAAAAGTGATTCGTAACAACGGGTCGCTGCGCGTCGAGTGCCACAAGTGATCGCTCCTTGAAAACGGAAGAGAAGACTGAACGCCAGTGCGGGCAGTTACGCGGCTCCTTGTGAGCCGTTATTAACTGTCCGTCAATTCCGGTCGGACAAGTCAAATTGTTCGACCAAACAAATCGTTGATGCAAATCAACAAAATTATACAAATCGACCAGAAGAGCTTCTGGTCGGTCAGGACACGACGATGCGGTGGAGCGCAAGCTCTTATTATTTGTCGTGGACTCTTTAACAGAATGTCACCCGTTCACAGCGCTTTGTTGCGCAAGCAACATCTGTGAGTGATCGGGTAGTTCTTGACGGAGAGTTTGATCCTGGCTCAGGACGAACGCTGGCGGCGTGCTTAACACATGCAAGTCGAACGATGACGTAGAGCTTGCTCTACTGATTAGTGGCGAACGGGTGAGGAACACGTGAGAAACCTGCCCCAGACTCTGGGATAACAATTAGAAATGATTGCTAATACCGGATGACGTCGGAGAACCGCATGGTTCACTGACGAAAGGAAATCCGGTTTGGGAGGGTCTCGCGACCTATCAGCTTGTTGGCGGGGTAATGGCCCACCAAGGCATCGACGGGTAGCTGGTCTGAGAGGATGATCAGCCACACTGGGACTGAGACACGGCCCAGACTCCTACGGGAGGCAGCAGTGGGGAATCTTGCGCAATGGGCGAAAGC